>JAHLFQ010000098.1 GCA_018883705.1 Candidatus Cellulosilyticum pullistercoris | reverse complement strand
TCAAATTCAGGTAATATAGGGTTATCAAGAAGTGCCGTTGCTACCATTTGATCCTCTAATCCTAGTGCCAGTAGCATCTCCGTCATAAATTGAGAGAGTGTAACAGCCCTCTTTCTTGGTGAAGTGACTGAGACCTCATATGTTTTTGCACCGTCTGAATAGGTATATTGTACTGCCTCAAAATCTTCTACTTGAGCTTCTATCTTGGAAGTCTCATTTTGTTTCGCATTACTACATCCTACACTAGTTATCGTTAGGCTACCTACACTTAATATAATCAGTAATTTTTTAAATAACCTGTTCATTTAGACATTTTCCTCACTCATTTTATATTTTTTTAAATTAGTATATATTATATGACTCTATTTTTCTATATACACGGTTGCCTTCTCGCTTCTAACATACTTTATATAGGAATATATTAGGATGGAGTATCCATTTTAATAACGATAACTTAATAAAAAAATATGTAAATTCATCATTTATTTACTCAGTCATTTAATAAAAATAACTTAACAAGTCCTTAATAAATTTACATCTGTATTCACTTTACTTAGCTAAATTTTCTTTGAATTTATCTATAAAACTTTCTAATATAAATCGGCTTAAATACTATAAAGAGGTCCTAGGATGTAATATATCCAAGGACCTCTTCTATTTATAGATTAAAAATATACTATACTACTTTTCTTAATATCTTGTATCTTCGAAACCACAGAATGCATCTACTGGACTTACACCTTTAAATTCTGAACGCCCTAACATTTTATCTACTAATGCCTTTAAAGTTACTTCTTTATTATCATAAGCATTAATATAAGTTTGTACTTGTGGTACGTCTGCTAAATGGAATGGACATTGAACAGAAACGAAGATTGTTGGTACTTCATGTATATAGAATGGAATATCTGGTGTACCTTTACTTGCTGGCCATTGAATACGTTGATCTGTATTTGGATTTACATCAGCTATGTTGATAATTAAATCATAGTTATCTGTTAAGTCAGCAATTGGTCTTTTAGCAGCATATATGTTACCCATAGCTTCTCTTTGTTCTTCAACTGGTAACTTAGCAATTTTATCAATTGGTGATTCCCAAATTGTTACTTCAAAACCTTCTGCTTCTAACATTTCTTTCATGATATCTACAGGTGTTTTCTTAGCGCCACCCATTAAAGCAAGGAATTTACCAAATCCACCTTCTGTTCCTTTTACACCCACGAGTAAAATTCTTTTACTTTTCTCTACACTGATTGGGAAGATATTTTCATTATTTTTTACTAAAGTAATTGCTTTATCTGCAACTTCTTCAGCTACAACTTTGTTTTCAGGTAATCCAATTTTAGCCATAGCTTCTTCTTTTGGTGGTAAGATTTCAGTTTTAGCTTTTTTGTGAAGACCTAAAGATGCTTTTAATCCTAAGATTCTTGTTAATGCTTCTTCTAATCTTTCTTCTGTAATTACGCCATTTTTGTAACCTTCCATCATCCAGTTGAAGTCTTCATCTGGATCATTGAAGAATAAGAATAAATCACAACCTGCAGCAATAGCAGTTGGTAAAATATCTCTACGTTTCATTGTAGATGTCATCCCTAACATATGAGAAGCATCTGTTACAACAACACCATTAAAGTTTAGTTTACCTCTTAATAAATCTGTTAAGATATATTTATTTAATGTTGCTGGCAATTGTCTTTCTTTAAGAGTTGCATCTGGGTTGAAGTGACTTACATACTCTGGTAAAGCAATGTGTCCAGCCATGATAGATGGAAGACCAGCTTCAATTAATCCACTGTAAATTTTTCCAAAAGTTTTATCCCATTCTTCTACTGATAATGAGTTTGGAGCAAATGATAAGTGTTGATCTCTTTCATCAATACCATCTCCAGGGAAGTGTTTTGCTGCTGGAGCAATACCACTTTCTTGAATACCTTTCATGTATTCTAATGCACATTCTAATACTGTATCTGCGTCAGCACCAAAAGTACGGCTAGAGATAATTGGATTTCTCCAGTTTCTGTCGATATCTACGATAGGTGCAAAGCTCCAGTTACATCCAATTGCAGCTGCCTCTACCCCAGAAACACGCCCCATTTCATAAGCATATTTTTTATCATTTGTAGCTGCAATTTTAACTTCAACACCTACATATGTTCCATCTGTACATGCGCCATTACCACCAGCTTCTGTGTTAGCCGCAATTAATAAAGGAATTTTACTATTTTCTTGTAAAATTTTATTTTGATCATATACTTCTTCAGCTTTTCCTGGATTGTAACGAACTGCCCCAATGTGGTAGTTGTTTACCATGCTTTTTAAATATTCTTCGTCTCTAGAAGAACCCATATTTACAAAAAGTTGACCAATTTTTTCTTCAATTGTCATATTAGCAATTGTATCTTTTACCCATTTTACTCCTGCATCATCAAGATTATAAGGCATTACTTTTAAATCTACCATCTTATTCTGTCTCCTCTATTATGTATTTTTAATGGATTTTTTATCTGTTTATGTATTAAAGCCTATTCTGCTTTTAATATTATACTTAAAAACTAGCCTCTAATTTCCTTTACAATAGCTGCTGCTTCTTTTGTAAGTTCAACAATCTTATCGAAATCTCCTGCTTTGATTAAGCTATCTTTTACCATCCAGCTTCCACCACATGCTAAAATACGGTCGTAAGCAAGATATTCTCTTACGTTAGATTCGTTAATTCCACCTGTTGGCATGAATTTAACGTTAACATATGGAGCAGCTATAGCTTTGATTAATTTTAATCCACCTAAAGGTTCTGCTGGGAAGAATTTAACCACATCTAATCCACATCCGATAGCAACTTCTACGTCACTTGGGTTAGCTGTACCTGGAGTTACAGGAATTCCTTTTTCTACACAGTATCTAACTACTTCTGGAGTTGTTCCTGGGCTAACGATGAATTTAGCACCTGCTGCTACTGCACGGTCAACTTGCTCTGTAGTAAGAACAGTACCTGCACCTACTAACATTTCAGGGAATTTCTCACTCATGATACGAATACATTCTTCTGCTGCTTCAGTACGGAATGTTACTTCTGCACATGGAAGCCCACCTTCACAAAGTGCTTTTGCTAAAGGCTCTGCATCTTTTGCATCATCAAGGACTACTACTGGTACAATACCAATTTTTTGAATTTGTTCTAATACTTTATTCATAATATTCCTCCACCTTTTTTAAAATTTAATCTACATATTTTTTAAGTGTAGCACGAACTGCTCCTACTCCACTTATTAATTCTTTAAAGTATCCGCAAACTTTATCTGCCATACCTACTTCATAAAGATTCACACCAAAGATTTTTTCATTTTCAAGAACTGGTTTTAATGCAGCTTCAACATCTGCCTCTTCACCAAGTTTGAATCCTGCAACATATGGGCAAACTGTATCTAATAATGGATCTGCACTAAGTTCAAATTTATTGCCATTATCATCTACTGCCATAAGGTATCTTAACCATCCTGCAAATACTAATGGAATGAGTCTTAAGTCAGCAAGATTTCTTCCTTCTTTAATGTAATTTTTAATTGTTTCACCAAAACGGATAGCAAGTTTTTGAGAAGTATCAGTTGCAATACGTTGTGGTGTATCTGGCATGAATGGATTTGGAATACGCACGTTTAATACAGTATCAATAAATTCTTTTGGATCAAGAACACCAGGATTAACAACTACTGGAAGTCCTTCAACATAACCAATTGTTTCTACTAATTTTCTAAGCTCAGTATCCTTCATTTCCTCGGAAATTTTTGTATGTCCAAGTAAGCATCCATATACTGCAAGTGCTGTATGAAGTGGATTTAAGCAAGTACATACTTTCATTCTTTCAACTTTGTCTACTGTTTCTCTATCAGTAAACATGAAGCCACCTTTTTCAAGAGCAGGACGTCCATTAGGGAATGCATCTTCGATAACTAAGTATTCACATTCTTCAGCATTAACGAAAGAAGCTACATAAGTATTCTTAGATGTAATAACTGGATCCATGCCTTCAAGTCCATCTTTTCTTAAGATTTCTTCTACAGAAGCATCTGGTCTTGGAGTAATTTTATCGATCATAGACCATGGGAAAGAAACTTTATTTTTGTCATTGATATAATTTACAAAACCAGCATCTACTAATCCATTTTCACTCCATTTTTCAGCAAATGCAGCTACTGCGGCATGGAGCTTATCACCATTGTGAGAACAGTTATCTGTACTTACCATAGCGATTGGAGTCGCACCATTTATGTAACGAGTGTAAAGTAAAGATGCTACTTTCCCAATATAGCTTGCTGGTTTAGCTGGACCATTTTTAAAGTCTTGTTCAACAGCTGGAAGAATTTGTCCAGCTCCATTTACAAGGCTATAACCTTTTTCAGTGATTGTAAATGTTGTCATTTGTAAAGATTTCTTTGTGAAGATTTCTTTTAGACGGCTAAACTCAGCATCGTTCTCTGAGTCAAGAATACAAGATTCTGCCACACTACCTACAACTGTTTTTTCTACACTGCCATCAGCTTTTAAAGTAACAAGAATATGATAATCATCGTGTGGACGATTCATTTTTTCTACGATTTCATAGTCAAACCCTTCAGCAACAACGATTCCTCTATCGAGTAAGCCTTCGTTTAATAAGTTTTGAGCTACATTTGCTTGGAAAGCCTTGAAGATGTTTCCTGCACCAAAGTGTACCCAGAAAGGATTTTCTTTAGTTGCAGCTATAACAGCTTCACGATCATACTTAGGAAGCGCATATCCTTTTGCTTCCCACTCAGCTCTATTTTCTAATCCAGTTTTATTTAAAATCATTTTTTTGACCTCCCTTGGTAACTATATTTTAGATTGCTTCTATATTATTTTGCAGAACGCTCGTCAGCTTTTTGAATGGCTTCCCAAAGCCCTTCAATATAACATGCACCAAGTGCTCTATCGTATAAACCATATCCTGGCATAGCAACTTCATCCCAGATCATACGACCGTGGTCTGGACGGATAGGACCTGTAAACCCAATATCATAAAGTGCTTTAACGATTTCATACATATCGAAAGTACCATCAGAAGATAAGTGAGCAGCTTCTTCGAAATCTGTTGGACTATTAAATTTTAAGTTACGAACATGTGCAAAGTGAATTCTTCCTTTTAATGAGCGAATCATATCTGGAAGATCATTGTTTAAGTTTGTTCCGTAAGAACCTGAACAGAAAGTTACACCATTATGTGGGTTATCTACCATCTTCATCATACGAAGAATATTTTCTTTGTTGATAATAATACGTGGTAAACCAAATACACTCCAAGCTGGATCGTCTGGATGAATTGCCATGTTGATATCATATTTATCACATACTGGCATAATTTTTTCTAAGAAGTATTTTAAGTTCTCAAATAACTTTTCATCATCAATATCTTTATACATCTCAAATAACTCTTTTACTCTTGCCATACGTTCTGGTTCCCAACCTGGCATTACTGTACCATTCATATCACCAGCAATAGATTCAAACATTTTTGTTGGATCTAAAGCATCTACTGCTTCTTGAGTATAGGCAAGAACTGTAGATCCATCTGGGCGCATACGTGCAAGTTCTGTACGTGTCCAGTCAAACACTGGCATAAAGTTGTAACATACTAAATGGATGTCTTCTTTCCCTAAATTTTCTAATGTTTCTATGTAGTTATTAATATATTGATCTCTTTCAGGTGCACCTGTTTTGATTGCGTCATGAATGTTAACACTTTCGATACCAGCGATTGTAAGACCTGCTGCTTCTACTTCATCTTTTAATGCACGAATTCTCTCTCTACTCCATACTTCCCCTGGTGTTGTATCATATAAAGTTGTAATAACTCCATTTACCCCTGGAATTTGTCTAATTTGCTTTAAAGTAACCGTATCAAATTTTGAACCATACCATCTTAATGTCATTTGCATAATAGGTAATCCCCTCTTTCTTAACCATTTCTACTTATATAAATTATTATACTCAACATAATTAAAAAGAAACATTGAACAACTTGTTGTATACCTTGTAAAAGTTGTGGTTTTATGTTAAATTCTTATCAAATCAATCATCTAGCTGTGTTTTAGATAGGAGTTCAATTATGAAAAAAGAATTACGTACCACCTTTAATACGAGACAGTATATGTTATCCAAAGACTTCGAAATATACTACTATAGTGATATTAATATGAAAAACATAGTGCATCATAGTCATACATATTATGAATTTTATTTTTTTATTGGTGGATCAGTATCTATGAATATTGATGGAACCAATTATCCTCTAACTGCTGGAGATATAATAATAATCCCTCCAAATATTGGACATCATGTTAATATTTTAGATTCATCTATTCCCTATCAACGCTTTGTCCTCTGGATTACAGAACAATATTTTATGGAACTTACAAAGCAATTTGCTGAATACGGCTATCTTATGCAACCCATTCATATGTCTCAAAAATACATTCATCATTGTGATGTCATCACATTTAATGAGCTACAATCCAAAGTTTTTCAACTGATAGATGAAATTCATTCTGAACGCTTTGCTAGAATGGCAAAAATATCTTTATGCCTTAATGATTTGATCTTGTATCTAAATAGAACCATCTATGAAATGGAACATCCCCATACCTTAAAAGAAGAACAAAGCCTTTATCAGAGCTTAATTACTTATATCGAAGGTCATTTAGATGAAGATCTCTCTTTAGATCATCTTGCCCATATCTTTTTCGTCAGCAAATATCACATCTCTCATGTGTTTAAGAAAAATATTGGCTTATCTGTTTATCAATATATCTTAAAAAAACGTCTTTCTATGTGTCATGATGCTATTATCACTAATACTAAAATTAGTGAAGCGTATTTACAATCTGGCTTTAAAGACTATAGTAACTTCTATCGCGCTTTCAAAAAGGAATATGGCCTTTCTCCAAGTGAGTATCAGAAGCTCTATGCCCATAAGCTTTCCACTTATTTAGATCACTAATACAAGTTAGAAAAAAGGGATATTATATAAAAATTTAATATATCCCTTTTTTTATTTAATTATATGTACTGAGTACTGTCTTTAACTTTACTATTTAAAACTCTAAATTGCTTATCAATAATATTCTATGTATGTAAGCCATTCATTTGTCATTAGATTATTAAGCTGCTTCACGACGTCTTCTAAGTTCAGCTGTGTTAGCTTCTACTCTTTTCTTACTTAATGGATATAAGAAAATAACAACAAGTGTAAGAACAATATAAGATGCTGCTGGTACTAGACATGTAATATCATAAATCCCGTTTACAACCTCTGGATCGAACGCTGTAGTTGCTTTATATCCAATCATTGTAAGCATTCCACCTGCAAGACCTGAAGATAACCCTTGTCCGCATTTTCTTGCGAAAGAATAAATTGAATAAATTGTTCCGTCAGAACGTTCACCTTGTACTACTTCTGTATCATCAATAACATCTGCAAGCATTGCCCAAGTAATTAATGAGAAAATACCTTGACCAATATATCCAATTTCATAAATCACTGTCCAAACCCATACGTTATCTGTATGAATGAAGTATAAAATAATGAAAGATGCTCCTTGTATAATTGCACTAAACATAGCAAGATTTTTGCGCCCAAACTTAGTTGAAAGTGGCACCACAAATGTTGCACATACTAAAGTAATCACTATACCTAAAAGGTTAGTCATTGAAATTGCAGTTATACTACCAAAGTAATTTGGATAAATATAAGATTGCATATTTGTATAAGCTAATTGTGCTAAAAGAGCTAATAGTGATACTAAAACAATACCAATTAAAGCTTTATTTGTTATAAGACTCTTTAATAACTGACCAAGATTGAATTTTTCATGTTTACTTTCAAACTTAACACGTTCTGTTGTCATATGATAACAAATCATATAAGCAATAAATGAAGCTATTGATAAAATAGCTGCCGCAATGGTTACATATTTTCCAGATAAAATAGTTTGTCCAGCTTCATTAGTATAATAAATAAACGTAGGAAGAACTACAGAGATTAAGATAAGGACAATCTGTGTACCAATTGTTCTCCAATTTGATAATTCTGCACGTTCTTTAGGGTCATCAGAAATTGCAGATGCCATTGAACCATAAGGAATATTGATTGCTGTGTAGCAAACAGTTCCCCATAATAAATAAGTAAAGAACATCCAGAATATCTTAAATCCCATACCCATGTCTTTAAACCATATTGCATACATTAAGAATGATGATACTGTAACTGGTCCTGCTACCATACGTATGAAAGGAGCAAATTTTCCTTTTGCTCTCGTTGGTGCGCGGTCAACGATTTGCCCCATTGCTATATCTGTAAAAGCATCTGCAAATCTAGATACCATCATCATTGCTCCAACAATCCCTGCGGATACACCCATTACATCTGTATAAAATTTTAATAAATACATGCTTGATAGGAAGAACATCAAATCATTTCCCATATTTCCTATCATATAAGAGATTTTGTCTTTGAAACCAAATGGTCTCACCTTTTTGTTGTCCACTGTAATGCCTCCTTATAATGTCACATCAATTAGTGCGTTAAATAATTGTCTATATTAATACTATACGTCACTTGTATACAAGCGTCAATGTATTTATATTTTTTTGACAAATACTATAAAATTACATTATTTTTTTTGTTAATTATATATATACAAATTTTCTTTTATCAGTAGTATGCATAGCCAAACTGCTATATAATATAGATGTTTCTTTATCGATTTTACTATTGATTTAGAATATTATTAATTATATAATCAAGCTTGTATACAAGTCGACTTAAATATCACTATAACACTTACACATAAATTCATATAATAAATAAGCAAGGAGAGACTAATGAGTAAATCAAAAACAACAGCTTCTTATGAGATAGTGTATAATACATTAAGAAAACGCATTCTTCATCTAGAGCTTCCTCCTGGTAGTATTGTTAGCGAAATAGAAACTGCCAAAGAATTCTCAGTATCAAGAACCCCTGTTCGTGATGCATTTAAAGCCTTAGTAAATGAAGGACTCTTAGAAGTCAAACCTCATGTCGGAACATTTGTAACCCTAATCGACATGAATGAAATCTCTGATATTCTATATATTAGAGAAACCATGGAAAAAGCAATTATAAATGAATTAGCTGTCTATTTTGGTCAATGGCAAGAATTTAAATTACAACATATCTTGAATCATCAAAAGCAACTACTAGAAGATTCCTTACTATCTGCACAAGATTTTGCTATGAAATTTGCAAAAAGCGATAATGATTTTCATAATACATTATTTGCACTAGCTGGTAAAGAACGACTACTCACTTATTTCTATGCTATTAACTCTCAATATCAAAGATTTAGGACTTTCTTAAATTTTGAAGATAAAACTTCCGCTGAAAAGCTTTATAATGAACACCAACAATTACTTGTCTATATTAAAAATAAAGATGTTGAAAAGCTTAATTCTTTACTTACTCACCACATCTATGACGGCTTTAATAGCAAAATAAATCTAATCTATGAGTATCCAAATTACTTTAAGCCACTGTAGTAGCAATAAACTTGGCATCAATGTTTCTAACACATACGTTTTATCTCTGTAATACTAGGCTCTTATTGATAACTAAACATATAATCATCTAATCACTTAAATACTCTTCACATTAAAACAAAAATAACCTATAGTACCTCTTCCTACACTAGGGTCTGAAATACTATAGGTTATTTATTTTAATAGAAATGTTCTCTTTTCAGAGATTCCAACTGTATTATCTTTAATAGGATTAGTAGTGACTATTATTGCTCTATCATTACTATGTGTGCCACCGAATTAACTGAGGCTAATTAAAAAATCTTTATTTACCATAATAAAATTTATAGTATTCAATAAACCTTCCTTATTTGTGGTATGGTTCACCTCACCTAGATAATAGGAGGTTTCTAACCTAAATAAGACTATCAAGGATTCATATCATTCTCCTTAATAGCCTTACTAATAATTATTGCCAACTACTTATTAATGAGTAAATAACTTTTCTTCAACTTCCTCTATATTCTCCACAATTGGTGCATCCAATAATGTATCTGGACATATATCTATGCATTCCCATTCATTGTAATTACCCGCTACATCCCATGCAAGTGTATCATTCATAATCGTACACGTATTGATAAAAACATCTAAATTCTTTAACTGCTCGAAAATACCACCTTTTTCTATAAGTGACTTTACATCATATAGGCGCACATTTCCATCATCATAATATAAATAAACTGTGTATTCTTTAGTAGGTAAAACTTGAACTATTTCTGGTTGATACATATTAAAACACCTCCTTATTTATTGTAATGGTTTAATTTTCTTCAGTTGCATAGTCCCTTTTTCTATCTCATTCCAATTTTCCATAAGCTCCTCTTGATGCATCTCTGCCCATGCAAGCACTAATTTTAATTGCTTATGTGGTAATGCTCCTTGTATTACTTTAGCATCCTTAATAAGAATTTCCGCTTTATTTCCATTATATTCAGCATGAAAATGTGGTGGTCTATGTTCATCAAAATACATTGTAATTTTTATTCCATAAAATAATGATATTATTGGCAAAACTTTATACTCCTTCTATTTAAATAGTTTTACAGTACTCTAATTGAATCTTATCTGTTACATTATATATTAAAATAGCTTTTTAAGTCCTCAATATCATAAATTTCATCATATGCAGTATCATATATCCTATTTGATGTAATACAAGCATTTATATCACTTATAAATTCCTTAAAATCTGGATTTTCCTCTAATAATTTATTTATTGTATCCCAATCTAACTCTGTTTTATATTTTGCAGGATAAATAATGCTACTATCATCTGGTTCCTGTAGATTTAATCTAATAATTCCTATTCCAAAAGATACTGATAATCTCCTAAGTTCATCTAAAAAGTCATTATCATTTGATATCTCTGCCGCTACTAAATAGCTCTCATTGGCCCAACTTGAGTTAGATACCGTTTGAAAAAAGGCTGCACGTATATTACGAAAATCTAATTCTTTTTTTATTTCAAAGGAATATAATCGAATAGGTGTACTTCCAGTATTATTACTTAACTCTAACACTTGTTTTTCCCAATCTTTAAGCGGAAAATAAAAACCTACTAAATCGGGATGTAGCCACTCATTAGCACCTTTATCCTTCTTCTTAGATTTCTCATGAAAAATGGTTTTTGTGTATATCCTCATATAATTATATGCAAAGTATGAAAATACTTTATGCAAATCTCTTTCTGTGTATTTATTCCTTTTATCTATCTCCCCTGTTCTCTCAAATAATTTGATCTCTTCTGGCTTGTTTTGCTCTAAATTAGCAAGAGAAAATTTTACTGGCCTTCTTCCCACTTTAATAAAATTACTATTTGGCTCCTCTTTCATATCCACATAGATTTGCGCACTTATAGTATTCCATGGCGTTTTCCCTTTTACATTAACTAATTGATCATACTTCCTCTCTAATGCATATTTCCATATTTCTTCTGATGTCATAGGCATAGCTGTTTCTACTAAGATTTTCACTACTAAATCTTTCAGTTTCATCTGTAGCCTCCTCTCTCTTTAACTTTAGTATCCTTTCTTTTATTATATCATCTATATGTTGCTTCCGACCTAGTTATCTTTATATTATTAGCATTAATCCCATTACTCATTAATAAATAATACATATCATCTTCTTTTATCTTCGACTTTGGGCCAATCACTATTTCATTTATTATGTTTTCATTTATCAATTGACTAAAATCCAAATCACAAAATGCAACTAACTGATTATTTCTATAACTATATCTAAGCGGCTCTATCTTATAATTGCTAATTTCTTTTATATTATTAAAGTATTCTTGTGCTTCTTTGTAATCTATATCTCCCATTATTTCTCTATTCGATAATCTAGGATTATATATTACCCTAACTTCCTTCTCTTCAGCAAATGCTGGATTCTTTATGGTGCAAGCAGCTTGTCCAACATACTCCGTTAACACTTCACAAAAGACATCAAATTCATTTATAAAAAAGTCGTTATAGTCCTTGTACATTTTTCCTACTGTCGTTTCATATAGTTTATCCATATAATGAATGCAAGATTCTATTAATCCTTCTAGTTTCTGTTGTTGCTCTTTTTCCTTATATGCTACCCTTTTAACACATAGACCATCAACCTTATTATTTAATCTATCTATGAGTTTATAATTAAATCCTATTGATACCCCTTGTCCATCTTGTCCATATGCCCTCCATTGACTTAATTGATCTTTCTGAGTTGAAAAACATGTAATCAATATAGGACTCTCATCATATAATACGTTTTTAACCTCTTTTTCATAATACTGTAAATGGCTATCTGCATCTTCATCATACCAATACTTTTCTTCTAGATTCATATCTATCTCATATTCTTTTAATGCATCTTTTAATGCAGATATAATAAATCTATTTGCCCACTTCTTTTCCATATAATCATTTGTCTTATTTAAATCAGATAATCTAAGAGTTTTATTTTGAATAATTGCAAAAAAAGTTTCTATACTACAATAGTGATATATTGATTCTATTTTTCCCATATCAAATCCCTCTACTTTTTACTTTACTATTATCATATCATACTCATAAAAAATAAGGAGACTAAAGCAATCTCCTTATCTATTGACCACATTATTTATGATACGGCTCCTTATCAAAAATAATTTTTCAATCTATTGATCATCAATACTTTGAGCTACAAAACTCCCCTATTTATGATAGGGTTCATTATGTCGTATGTGTACCATATTTATATTCATTTAAAATACGTATATTTATTGATTTATTAAGCATTTAGCAAATTTAATATGTTCTTATTTTCCTTTCAAAACTTACTTTGACACACAAAATTGTGTCATATATTGTGTCAGTTTAATAACATATTCATGCTTCTCAATCCAATTTTGGCTTTAGTTATGCTTTAAGCTGCTCCTAAAATCACCCCTCCACAATTTTGTGGAATCCATGAACAAATGAAAAAGTGAGTTCCTTAAAGGAACTAGGTTATATTAGTAAAATACTTCAATAAAAACTTCTCCTGCATATGAGGTGAGCGTAAAATTACTCTGACCTATCTCAGCACTCGCTACCATATGTGATTAGTTACAATTTTGCGACCTAACGTATCGTTACCCTACTCCCAGGCTTTAATGTCTCAAGCAGATTCATGCAAGCATAAAACATTAACTTGCCAACTTCTTTAATGCTACATTATGTATTCTATGACATTGCGTTATCCCTACACCTATCTTATGGCTAATATCATTCCATCCCTTTAAATCAATATACCTCAACATTATCAAATGCCGTTCTCTTGGTTCAAGTACGTCTATTAACGTTAGTATCTCTAATTCTTTCAAAGCAATTTCACCTATCAGGTCTATATATTTCTCTTCTAAACTATATATGTTTGATATAATATTCCCCACTTTATCACTATATAAATTACTGCTAGGTAGATGGTCATAATTAACCCCACCAACTGACGTTGATTTATCCCTTAAATGCTCTATGCGTTCTTTTGTTCTATTGGCTAAATCTACTAGATCAGCGTATTCTTCTAACTTTTCTTTAATAATCATCCAATCACCCTTTATGCTAATTAAAATAAAGCTCCTATATCACTATAAGAGCTTTAACTTCTAATTCCTGTATATCTTCATCTATGTAAGGCATTAGTTACTATCTTCCTTAATGCCTGTTATTTTACAGATATGTTTTGGTTGAATAGCTTTACAATCTAACATAGCGTAGATTTGGAAACCTACAAGGCCTTTCTTTAAACATTCACTATCTTCAATTATTTTAATTTGAATATTGTTTTGAATACCAATAATCATAGCGTTAGGATCAAATACCAGTGCATCATCACCTGCTGAATCATCATGCTTTAATTGATTGCTTACGATAGTCTGCATCTCTGATACAGCCTTTGGAGCAGCTAAGTATTGACCATCTAAAGTTTTAAGTAATGAGAAGATTTCTTCTGTATTTGAGTTAATACCTAAAACGGTTGGAATACCATTCCCGCCTCTTACTTTACCTATAGCCTTAATAATATCGTCATATCCTGCCCCCGCAGTTGCTGCAATGCTATTAATATTAGCATCATTCATAATACCACTTGGAGCGAATGTTTCGTAAGATGTTGTAGAGCTATTGTATTGACCATAAAGCATGCCATCATCAATGGCTTGAGCCATAGCTTCGGCAAATACAGTCTTAAGAATTGCATCTAAGTTTTGGCTTGATTTAATAGCTTCAAGCGTTACATAAGCATAGCCATAAGCAGTCTTTGATTGAAGGTTTACATCTTCAAGTTCAAAGCTACTTTCTGTTGCTGCTTCTCCTTCTTTTTTAAATTTAAATGTTGGATCTGTTTTCACTCTTGAAATATGTACATTATTACTTTCCATTGGAATAATAGGAACTCCTGCATTAGTAAATAATGATAATTCCCTTGCCTTATCAATAATTTTGCTAGAAAGTACCTCTGGTATAAGCACACCTGTAGCAGTTGTAGTAACAGCATTTTTAAACTCATTACTTGACCATTTACCCGTAACCATCCCTCTAACAACTTCACCTAAAGCACCATCTTGATTTAATACTTGACTTTCCTCTGTTACATTAATTCTGTTTACTAACTTTTCACCTTTATTTAAAAAGATATTCATTTTACCACCCTCTTTTCTATTATTTACTGGTTTACTACCATTCATATTTACACGATCCCCTTCACCGTATATTGGCAGATTCGTATTTTTACCGAATGTACCATTTAGTGCTTGCTCATTAGTTCGATTAGTAGCATAGATATGAAATGCTTCATCAAGCAAATCTATTTCATCATATCTGCCCTCATTAACAAGTTGTGATTTTAAAGCTTCATATTCTGCTTTATCTTTAAAAGTCATGCCACTATATTTATTTTTTAGTCGTCTCTCACGTTGAGCCTGTTCCTCTGAATAAGCAGCATCTAAACTTTCAATTTCATTAATTAATGAACTAGCTTCAGTACACTTATTTTCATTCATAAGTTGTTCTGCCCTATTAATCATTTCTTTTCTTTTATTTTTGTATTCTTCCTTTGTCATGTTTTCATCTCCTTCTGCATTATTATTCTTCTACTAGAGCCATTTTTCTAACAAACATATGTTGATTAGATATAACTTCTTCATTCTTTTTCTTTTCAATTACTACGCAATCAATATCAAAATCACAACTATCGCCTACTGATCCAAAGAACACATCATTCTTAACAGACAAAATAAATATATACCCTACTATCTTATCATCCTGCTTAATAACCCAATCGACAAACTTGCCATCAGCAATATCATTACACATATCTCTGTGAAATATATCATTTGAATTGCTTACATATTCTTGTTGTTTATGCACCTTATTCACCTCCAGTAATAAATAACGTTATATATACTATTCCACATACAAAGGATAACCATGCCTACGAAATATTTCCATAAAAATAAGACCAAGCATTGCTACCTGATCTTATCTAAAACTATTCTTTTAGGCATAAAAAAAGAAGGACAGCTCAATTATGAGCCATCCTAAACATTAAATTTTGCCATCTATTTAATTAGAAGTCACCCGCTTCAATATCTCGTTAACTGGTAATGTGTTGCCTAAATTATACTGTATGTATTCTTCAATGTATGGATTAGACTTTTGTAATCGTTCTTCTTTTCGTTCACTCATCTTCATTCTTCCCCAGGTGCTATTACGCATCTTCCTTAAGCTTTCTCTCTCAATTTGCCCTGCTCGTGCACTAGATACGTTAAATATCTCTCCTGTTTCTTTTAGAGTATATTCCTTACCATCAAATCCATATCGTAGCTGAATAACTTGCCTTTGACGAAGTGAAAGCTGCTTTTGCATAACCTCTGTTAGTTCTTCACGTAATTGCTGATAATAAACACTATCTTCTATCTTACAAAATTCATCTTCTTCACTAACAATAGTATCTGCTAACTCTATTTCATCACCCTCACCACATACTGGTTTATTAAGGCTAGTTTCATTATTTGTATTTCGGTATTTTATAAACCTTGATATTTTCTGCCTTATCCAATGGATAGCATATGTACTAAATGCTGCTCTGTTATCTATGTTTAGATTATATTTAGACGCTGCAACCATAAGGCCAATTCTTCCCTCCTGGAGCAGATCATCATACTCGATACTTGCTATATTCTCCGTATTAAACTTTCTAGCAATAGTATGAACAAGGCCATCATTCTTTTTTATGAGTTCTTCCAATGATCCAGCATCTCCACTTTGATAAAGTTCAACAAGTTCCTCGTTTGTCAAATTAGCACCACCTATATATAAAATGCCACAGACAACAGTAGGGCTATCTGTGGCTAAAATTATTGATTTAAAACTACTTATTGAAAATTAATCTTATATAAACTATTTATAGATAATAC
Organism: Candidatus Cellulosilyticum pullistercoris; assembly: GCA_018883705.1. Classification (GTDB taxonomy): domain Bacteria; phylum Bacillota; class Clostridia; order Lachnospirales; family Cellulosilyticaceae; genus Cellulosilyticum; species Cellulosilyticum pullistercoris. The sequence continues at coordinate 4,644 of JAHLFQ010000098.1, read as the reverse complement.
CTACTTTCTGGTATCTCTTTCTTACTATTTCTCTATGTAGGTCTTTTGCTCCAGTACTATCATCTCTTAAACAGATTTTTAGAAACAAGTCCTCAAGTGCTATATACTCATCAGTATACAAAACATTAAGACCTTCATAGTTTATAAACTCATTTTCTCTTAATGCACCCATAAAGAGTACTATTTTATTAAATAATTCTCCTAGATCTTCATTGTTAAATTCCACTCTCATACTTATCACGTCCATTTCAATCCTAATCTTCTAGATTCTCTATGAATTTCACGGGTTATTGCCCTTCCTACTTCTCTACCATCAAGCTCAATAACTGTTCCGCTTCCTCCAAGGCTATCTCCCATATTATTGATACGCATGTTATTAGCCATAGAAAGAGAAACCGCATTACCTACTGCACTAGCAAGTTTATCTACAAAGCTTGTATTCTCTAAAGGAACAACCATTTCTGGTCCAGCTTCTCCGATTTGAGCGATTGTAGGGCTAGTTACAATACCACCTCTTGCAAGCTTTGGTATTTTAGGAATACTGAAGCCTATTTCTGCACCACCCATAATTTCAGGTAGTTGGAATTTAAGCTTGCTATTAATACCACTAATAAAACCATTTATTTTATCAATAATCCAGTTAATAGCGTTCTTAGCTCCTGTTTTCATACTTTCCCATACATTGCTCCATGCTCTACCAAATGTATCGCAATGAGTTTGCCAACTACGTATAAATGACTCTTTAACCCATGAAAGTATTTTATTAAATGGTTCAATTGCAGTGGCTTTAAATGTATCAACTATACCCTTAAATGTGGTTTTAACACCTTCCCATGCTCTCTTCCAGTCACCAGTAAAAACACCTACTACAAAGTCAATTAAGCCGTCAAACACAGTTAGCAATGAATCTACAATACCAAGTATTATTTCTCCTGCTGTTTTAAATGCTTCACTTATATTTTCAAAAGCTGTGGCCATTTGCGGTGCTAGTAAATCTACTGCCCAAGATACAAGTGGTGCCACAAATTCTTTATAAATTTTTGAACCACCTTCTATTAATTTTCCAAATGACTCTAGGGCTTTATCTACTACTGGCTTAAGTGAGTCTGTATAAAAACTATTCCAAGATTTTGCCATTCTCATGAGCGTTGGTTGAATATATGTATTATAGGCATCTAATAAGGCCTCAACTATATCGCTAAATCCATCTTTTATGTTTTCAAATGCCGGTGATAGGTATTCATCATATACCTCTACTGCTTTTTGCATTGTATTTGTAATTAAATCCTTAACTGTTCCAGTTGCTTCAGATATTACCTCTAAAGTTCCTTCAAGAGCTTGCTTGAGCGATTCTTTATTGTCAATAATAGGTTGAGTGATGCACTTAATTATGTCTCTGCCTAGCTTAGCTGCTAATTCTGTTACACCTAAGAAGCCATTACTAAACATGGCTATAATGTTAGATGTAATTTGTTGGCCTGACTCACTGCCATTTGCACTAAATATATCAGCAATTGCTACTGAAAAATCTGCAAATAAAATAGATATTTCAGAACCTACATTAAAGATATTAATTAATCTTTCTTTGATATATTGAGCGTTCTCATTTAGGTAAGTACCAACACCACCGATTATATTAGTTGCTATTGTAATACCAACGCTGGCAAATGAACCTAAAGAAGCACCCACACTATATGACATATTGTTTATCATATTAGTAAATGACTCTAAAATAGTTCCATCACCGAATACATTCATAAAACCAGTCTTAATGTTAGCTATTGCACTATTAAGAGCATCTAAGTTAGCTGTTTCAAATCCAATCTTAAATCCTTCTGAAAATAAGTTTTTCATATTAGTTAATTGAGCAATAACACCATCAAACATGGTAGTTAATTTATTGGTTTCTTCTACAGTTTCGCCTAGATCAACCTCTACTGCTCCACCCATATTACTAAGTCCACTAATATCACTACTGCCACTCCCTGAGCTACTATCACTTGTGCTTGATAGTTGATTCAATTCATCAAAGCTTGCCAATGCTCCTTTTGCCTTTTTACCTGCTTCTTTAGCAGAATCTCCTATGCCACTAACTGCATCACTAGCACTATCAGCACTATCTGTAATTGTGTCCGTAGATTCAGACACATCAGCCATGCCAGAACCACCACTAACACTTTGCTTTCCAAATATAAGCTCCATGAAAGCTCTAAAATATCCTGCTGCTACTCTTAGTTTTGCTACTAAGAAGTTTAAGGCCTTTACAACTGGTGTGAATGCAGCGATTAACCCTTGTCCAATTTCAGCCTTTAAAGCATTGAATTGCTCAGCTAAGATTCGTGTTTGGTTCGCCCATGAATCGCTAGTGCGTGCAAAGTCCCCTTGTGCATCTGCGGTCACACTTAATAAATAGTTATATCTTAATAATGCCTGCTCCTGTTGTGTCATTTTGCTGTATGCTTTAGATATGCCTTGAGCCATTGCATAAGCTTGCAAATTAGCTACAGACATATTAATACCAAGTTGTTTGAGAGGCTCTGTTTCACCACTAATACCACTTCTGATTTTCTCAAATGCTACATCTGGATCTAGGTTATAAAATGAAGCCATGTCCGCTGATAAACTTGTAATGGTCTTGGACATAGTTAATGCTTCTTTTGTGGTTAATCCCATAGATTTAAGCATAGCACCCATAGTACTTGTGTACTGCTTGGCACTTGTTTCAGATAGCCCAAGCTGTGTTATCGCAGTTTTAGCAAACTCGTTTACATCTTCTGCCATACTTCCAAACGTAACATCTACCACGTTTTGTACTTCTGAAAGGTCACTACCTAATTCAACACACTCTTTTCCAAACTGTACGATTTTCGCTACTGCAAAAGCCCCAGCAAGTAGTTTCCCTATTTTACCCATTGTGGAACTCATGGTATTACTTAAAGAACTCATTTGTCTGTTTGCATTTTGTCCAAACTGTCTTAAAGCGTTGTTTGCTTGACGTGTACCTCTTGCCATTCCACTTGCATCAAACCCAGCACGTACAAGCAAGTTTCTAGTTGCCATTTATTTTCACCCCCTTTCTAGTTCCGACATAATTAGTTACTTTTTATTTCCGATATGTGTAATCACAGTGCAAAGCATACCTATTTCTAACACCCTACACATGACACCCAATAACTCATTTAAATATGCCATTTAATCATCCTTTCTGTAACTATTCCAACATTAGACTTCTACAATCTCACACTTCACAATTGCTTTGTCATCCAACTGCTTTACATCTATTCTGTCATAAATCTTCATAGCTACTAAATCCTTCTCCCAGTAACCTCTTACCTGATCTGAAAAATCAATACTCATAGCTTCTCTATCTGCTAATAAGATACCTTCATTCAGATTCCCAAAAATCAATGGGTGTTTAGATTCTTTAGATGGTAGCTCTCTGTTATCCATTACAACGATAGGATATAGACCTTTAAATAGTTTTACTCCATTCTCTACAGTAATCCAGTTAGTAGATTGATCACCTATTTCATTCATCCATGAATATCCACTTTGATTAGTTAAAATAATGCTTCCTAGCGTTAATGCCGTATCAATTTTTTCGGATACAACTTTTTCTAGTTCTTGTTTGTTATTAATAGATATTTTCTCTGTATTAAAATTACTTTCGATACATTCTAGAATCTTTGCATTTCTAGTTGCTCTGCTCTTCATAGCGCCATATACTCTTAACACATTCATGAAGCGTTCTCCTGCATCAACAAGCAATTCTCTTCTAAGCTTTTTAGTACATCCATACTTTTTAACTTCGTACGCTACATCAATAAACTCTCCATCAAGTTCGGTTTCTTGATAAGCCCCTTCTTCAGCCACTTCATTCATAGCTTGTACATTTCCTATTAGTACATCTAGCTTCCCTTTATTAGTTTCAACTGGCTCTACATGTACATAGTTCTCTAAAGATACTCCATTTCTTTTAAGAACCTTGATTTCTTCAACCACTTCTTCTGGTACGAGTAATCCACCGTCAATCCCAGAGCTTTCATTCATCTGATTCAATATTTCATTAACTTCCTGTGACAGCACTTTGCCGCCTACACATGCTTTTACTCCATTTTTAAATACTTCCAAATACTTACTCATTCTTTCATCCCTCTTTATTTTAATCTACTAAATCCATCTGAATAATGTCTCAAAACTCTTCCAAAAGCTGCTGTAACTTCACTTTTTGAAACAGCATAGTCACTACTATAAATTTTATTTGGTGTAATCGTACTCATGTGACTTTCAATAAATGTTTTTATTTCTTGTTTTCCATCTTCATCAAGCATATGCTTTACATCACCTAAATCCATTAAATTATCTTCAAGAGCTACACCCATATCTCCAAGTATTTGAATCTCTAATAAATAGTGCTGCTTAGCTTCTTTGATTTTTTCAAGTTGCTGCTCTAATCTTTTCTTGTTAAAGACTTCTTTTAACTCCTTTGTGATTACACCTTTTTGAATATGTATTTTACCTGGAACTAATACCTTAATAACTTCTTCTAGTTCTGCAATTTGCATATTAATACTTCTAATTTTTTCAGTAGTCTTCTTTACTTGATCAAGTACCTTCTCATCTAATGTCTCTACGTACTCTGCT
>JAHLFQ010000097.1 GCA_018883705.1 Candidatus Cellulosilyticum pullistercoris | reverse complement strand
GTCATAATATCATCACGTGTACAAATAACAGATGAGATAGTCCCTCTTCCCTCTTCAATAAGGGTCTGAGCATTTCCTAACCATACATCTGTCCCATGAGATAGTCCTGAAATACGTACTAGATCTGAGAAACTTTGCGGCTTAGCATCTAGCACCATTTGAATAACGAAATCCGTTCCAAACTCAGGGACACCTAAACACCCTAGTTTAATGCCTCCAATATCTTCTGGACTGATTCCAAGTGCCTTTGTATTGTGAAAAAGAGACATGACATCTTTATCATCCAATTTGATGGTTTTAGCATCAATTCCTGTAATATCTTCAAGACGGCGAATAATAGTTGGATCATCATGCCCTAGAATATCTAATTTCAGCAAATTATGGTCAATAGAGTGATATTCAAAATGAGTTGTTACAATAGGTGTATTCATATCATTAGCAGGATGTTGAATCGCAGTGAATTCATAAATTTCTCTATCATGAGGTACAACTACAATCCCTCCCGGATGCTGACCTGTGGTTCGCTTAACGCCTGTACACCCTTCAGCAATACGTTTCATCTCTGCACGTCTTTTATGAATATGACGTTCTTCAAAGTATTTATAAACATAAGCAAATGCTGTTTTTTCTGCGAGGGTACCAATGGTTCCTGCTCTAAAGGCTTTACCTTCACCAAAGATGACTTCTACATATTTATGTGACTTAGCTTGATAGTCCCCAGAGAAATTTAAGTCAATATCAGGCTCTTTATCTCCTTTGAAGCCAAGAAAAGTTTCAAAAGGAATATCATGACCTTCTTTTTTCATTGGTGTCCCACACTTCGGACAATTTGCATCTGGCATATCACACCCAGATCTACCAGCATAAGCCTTAACCTCTGGAGAATCAAAGTCCGTATAATAACAGCTTGGACAAATATAATGAGGGGCTAAAGGATTAACCTCTGTAATCCCCGACATCGTTGCAGCAAATGAAGACCCAACAGATCCCCTTGACCCTACTAAATAGCCATGATCATTTGAATCCCACACGAGCTTTTGTGCAATAATATACATTACGGCAAATCCATTGCTAATAATGGAATTAAGCTCTCGTTCAAGGCGTTCTACTACAACAGGATGAAGATTAGGTCCATAAATTTCATGTGCCTTATCATAACAAATCTTTGTTAAGGTTGCATCTGAATCAGGAATTTCTGGTGGACATTTTGAAGGATGAACTGGTGAGATTTTTTCAATTTGATCATTAATGAGGTTTGTATTAGTAATGACTACCTCTCTTGCTTTTTCTGCCCCTAGATATTGAAACTCTTCTAGCATCTCATCTGTCGTTCTAAAATAGAGTGGTGGCTGATCATCTGCATCTTTAAACCCTTTTCCTGCCATGATAATACGACGATAAATTTCATCCTCAGGATCTAAGAAATGTACATCACAAGTAGCCACAACAGGTTTATTATAGTTTTCACCTAAGGCAACAATACGTTTATTATAATCTTGTAAATCTTCTTCTGTTTCAGCCGCATATTTATCACTTTTTAGCATAAACAAATTATTTCCAATAGGCTGAATCTCTAAGTAATCATAAAACTGTACAATTCTTGCCATTTCTGTATCTTCTTTTTCTCTTATAACCGCCTGATAGACTTCACCTGCTTCACAAGCTGAACCAATAATAAGGCCTTCACGGTATTTTTGAATCAGGCTTTTAGGCATACGTGGTCTACGATTAAAGTACTCCAGATGGGAAGCAGAAACCAATCGGTTTAAATTGATGCGCCCTGCTTCGTTTTTAACCAATATAATCCCATGATAACTTGGCAATTTTTTAATGTATTCTTTAGAAACATCCGTTAGTTGGTGCAACTGGTCTAGTTGATGTATGCCCTTTGCTTCCAACATTTCAATAAAACGTACAAAGATTTCTCCTGTACAAGTGGCATCATCTACTGCTCTATGATGATTCTCAAGACTAATTTCCAAATGTTTAGCGATATTATTTAATTTATAATTTCCTAGTTCGGGCATTAAAACTCTTGCTAAAGCTACCGTATCTAAAATGGTAGGATTAATACTAATATTTTGCTTTTCTGCATTATTAAAAATAAAACTCATATCAAAGTCTGCATTATGAGCTACCATAACACTTCCTTCGCAGAACTTAAGAAATCTCGGCAAAACAATTTCAATCGTCGGTGCATCCATAACCATCTTGTCATTAATACCTGTTAACTTTTCAATCTGATAAGGAATAGGAACCTCTGGATTCACAAATTCGCTAAATTGATCTACAATTTTACCCTGAACAACCTTTACAGCCCCAATTTCAATAATTCTATTATGCTTAGGACTAAACCCTGTTGTTTCAATGTCAAATACCACATAACTTTCTTGTAAACTCTGACCTTTTGACTCAATAACCATCTCTTTTAGGTCATCTACAAAGTATGCTTCTACACCATAAATGATTTTAAAAGGCTCATCTTTTTTGACACAATGATTGGCAATAGGGAATGCTTGTAAACAACCATGGTCTGTTATAGCAACTGCTGGCATCCCCCATTCCTTAGCTCGATCAATCATTTTGCCAATATCTACTACACTATCCATATCACTCATCATGGTATGCAGATGTAGCTCTACCCTTTTTTCCTCACTCGTATCCATACGTTTTTCTGTAAAATCATGTACCGGCTTAATGCCTTTTACTGAAGCAATTCCAATTTCTTTATCAAATTTATCAAAAAGCGCCATTCCTTTCACTTTATAGAACTGACCTTTTTTAAGCTTAGAAAGTACATCAGCAAGTTCATCATTTTGCACAAATATTTTAACTGTAATGGTATCTGTAAAATCCGTTAAATCAAACATAACAATTGTCTTTTCCATACGAATTTCACGGGTATCAATACTTAAAACTTTACCATGTACCACAACCTCACCAATCTCATCAACAAGCTCTTCAATGCGGCTTAGTTCACCTTCACATTCTCTTCCATAAAAAACATCCGGATCAAGTGGTGCAGCTTTACGGCGCGTTTTATGCGCTTCTTTTGTCTCAGCCATGGACGGTACATGTGCTGCTACTACTTCTGTTTTTTCTTGATGTTCTTCGCTTTCATGTGCCACTCCAGCTAGATTGACAATGGTCGATACTTCTCTTTTGAGTTTATTTTCATTTTCAACAACATAAGCCTGTGGATTTTCACTATTATAAAATTCGAAGTGAACAAACACATCTAGCCCAAAACGTTCTTTATATGCTTTTTCAACAAATCCCTTAATCGGTTCTGTCTTCTTCCTTGCTACAAAACTATTTTCTAAGCAAATAGTAATCTGCTGATTGAGCACCTTCCATGTCTTACCTTTTAAAAGGGCATAAGTCATTTCACTTTGCGCTTCAATTTCTGCTAGTAAATTGGCTTGATATTTTTCAGTGATATAGGCTAGTGTATAAGCTTCTGATAAATCATACCGCTCTTCAAATACAATTTTTATAGGACTGCTTTTAAATAATTGCTCTTTAATAAGACGTATCATTTTCATAAGCGCAGAATGTGGAAGTAATTCTCTACTTACTAAATACATACACAAACTCTGATGGCGCTCATCAAATACAACCTTAGAAATATTGACTGTTTCAAATAAGCGTAATAGTTTATCCTCCACCTTAAGTTCTGTGAGCACCTCAAAAAAAGGCCTTACTTCTGTCTTCATATGTCATCACCTACCTCTATCTATTGCAATCTTTCTATTAATCTATTTTCTAATATTTTGTTTAGCATGATTTACCCTTTTAAGATAGCTACTTAACATTTGTTGTTGCCGCTCACGAATAGGCGTCCTATAGTCTATCATATACCCTACTAAAATAATACTGCAACTTGTCAGTTTAAAAGCCTCAATAAAGAGGAAAATAACACCTATCCGTAAAATATGCTTCTTTTATTATAAGCATGTTTCTCTTATTTTGAAAGGGACTGTTCATATAGAAAAAGCACCTTGGTGTATCCATTTCATTACACCAGAGTGCTTTTTCATACCTTAATTTTTTAACAGTACTTTTTAAAGTGCTCTACGACTACTTCATTATTTTCTTGTACAAAAGTAAAGAAATCTTTACCACTTTCATC
>JAHLFQ010000096.1 GCA_018883705.1 Candidatus Cellulosilyticum pullistercoris | reverse complement strand
AATTGTTATAGGTCTATTATTTTGTTCCAAATAATCTATCGCCAGCATCACCAAGACCAGGAATAATATAAGCATGGTCATTTAATTTTTCATCAAGAGCTGCTGCGTAAATTGTAACATCTGGGTGAGCTTTACGAAGTGCTTCAATACCTTCTGGAGCTGCAAGAAGGCAAAGGAAACTAATACTTGTTGCGCCTCTATCTTTAATAAATTGGATGGCTGCAATAGCAGAACCACCTGTAGCAAGCATTGGGTCAAGTACTAAGAAATCTCTTTCAGATACATCTTTAGGAAGTTTACAGTAATATTCAACAGGATTTAAAGTTTCTGGATCTCTGTAAAGACCAATGTGTCCTACTTTAGCTGTAGGAAGAAGGTCAAGCATACCGTCTACCATTCCAAGACCAGCACGTAAGATAGGAACGATACTTAAGTTCTTACCAGCAATACGTTTACAGGTTGTAGTTGTAATAGGTGTTTCTACTTCGTAATCTTCAAGTGGTAAATTACGAGTTGCTTCATAACACATAAGTTGAGCAATTTCACGTACGAGCTCGCGGAATTCTTTTGAACCTGTATCTTTGCTTCTTAAGCGTCCTACTTTATGTTGAATAAGTGGGTGATCCATAATAAATACGTTTTCCATGTTATATTCCTCCTAAATTAAAATTAATTATAATTCGTTTTCAATTTTTGCAATACGTTTAATATGTCTTTCTTCATTTGAAAAAGGTGTAGATAAAAAGGTGTCTACAACTTTTATAGCATGAGAAGGACCAATGACACGACCTCCTAAGGCAATGATATTAGTATCATTGTGAAGACGAGTTGCTTCTGCGGAAAATACATCGTGGCAAAGTGCACAGCGAATACCAGGAATTTTGTTTGCAGCGATAGAGATACCAATACCTGTACCACAAATTAAAACACCTTTTTCACATGTACCATCTAAAATAGCCTTACTAACTGCTTTTGCATAATCAGGATAATCTACTGCATCTGTGTTATCACATCCAAAATCTTTGAATGGAATGTTATTTGCTTTAAAGTGGGCAATAATTTCTTGTTTTAAACTAAATCCACCATGGTCGCATCCAATTGCTATCATAAGTGCTCCTCCAGTAATATTCATATAATTTAATTTGGTATGAGTTTGTCCTTTATTACTATAATATATTTTAGAAATTTGTAAATAGGGATTATACTTCGATAATATGGTATCCAGCGGATTTTTCTAATCGATTCATAATTGCCTTACCAATTCCAGTTTCCTTAAAAGCTAAGGAATAAACCATGTCGATATGAGCATCATCAAAGCTTCTAAGGACTTCAAATAAATTTGAAGCAATGGTTAAAGGATTACTTTCAGTACCTACACTAATGACTTTATCAGCCATAAAAAGTGAAGCGGTTTCATCGGTAGCGAGTACACCAACTGTTTTTCCCTTTGATTGCTGCTTTTTAACAAGCGTATTAATGAAAGGGATGACCTGATCATTTTCACCTTTTACAATAATGACTTCTGCATTAGGAGAGTAGTGAGTATATTTCATACCAGGTGCTCTAGGTACTTCACCTTCTTTAAGTTTGTGTCCAAGTGCAGGGTCCATCATCACCTTACCAAGTACTTCTTCTAACATTTCAAAAGTAATACCGCCAGGTCTAAGGATGGTTGCGATGTCACCTACTGTATCTACTACTGTAGATTCCACGCCGTATTCGGAATGGTCACCTTCTATAATACAATCAATCTTACCATTTAAGTCTTCATAAACACGGGTAAAGTTAGTTGGACTAGGTTTACCCGATGTATTGGCACTTGGTGCGGCTAGTGGTAAGCCAGAGGTCTTAATGAGTTTATTGATTGTAGGATGTGAAGGAAAGCGAACAGCAACAGTATCTAAGCCGCCTGTTACTACCTTTGGAACCAGATCACTTGCCTTAAAGATAAGCGTCATAGGGCCTGGCCAAAAAGTATCCATAAGTTTCTTTGCTATAGGAGAAACCTCTTGTACAAGGGGTTTTAACATATCTAAATCACCAATATGTACAATGAGAGGATTATCACTAGGACGCCCTTTAGCTTTATAAATATTTTTGACAGCTGCCTCATCTAAGGCATTAGCACAAAGGCCATAGACTGTTTCTGTAGGCGAAGCAACGAGACCACCTTCTTTAAGAATCTCTGCTGCTTGTTGTAAATTTTCTTTGTCTGAAATAATAACTGTTTTCATCATCGTGCTCCTATCATCAAGCAAGATATTTATCTAAATGATAGTATAACACAAAGGTTGAATTTAGATAACAAAAATACTAAAAATTCACCTTAATTTATGACAAAAAAGCTATTTTATTGCTAAAAATAAGACAATAAAATAGCTTTTAATTTTCTAATTTTCAGTATCACGTTGCAATACTGTGATTTCTATATCTGTAAGTTGATTTGTAAGCTTGTCATAAACAGAAGGTACTTTGTTAGTAAGATGACTAGGAGATTCTCCAATAACCAAATGGGTAATGTCGTTGTCTTTAACAAAATCTAAGAAAGTTTTAGAAACATGCTCACTACATAAAAAATGTAATTCTCCGCCTAATTCACCACCATAAGCGAATAAATCTTCTAGGAGCAAGCTACTTTCTGGATCATCAAAAATGGTTTCACCTTTTCTGATATGTAAAATATGAAGCGGCGCATTTAAAGACTTCGAAAGCCTAACACCTTCATCAATTAAACGACGGCTATTTTCTTGTATAGTAATACCAACTAAGATTCTTGGATTCATGCGACACACTCCTTTAGGTGTTATATTTGGTTTTATTATATCATAAAAGAAATAAAAAAATTATAAATAAAAACATAAAAATAGGGTGAAATGTGTTAGCTATTCACCCCAAAATTTTATTTAAAATGATAGGTTCAAGTTAAGTGGTTGAAGTCCCCAAATCTCTGTTGCATACTCTTTAATCGCTCGATCTGAACTAAATTTACCAGAACAAGCTGTATTAATAATAGCCTTTTGTTGCCAAGTGGTTTGGTCTTGGTAAGCTTTTTCTACTTCCTTCTGAACATTATAGTAACTTCGTAAGTCCTTTAAGATAAAGTATGGGTCAGCTAAGTTGTCACCAGCTCTATTAAGAAGTGATTCGTAGATTTCTATAAAGAGATTATAATCTCTTGGGTTTAGGTGGCCATTAATAAGGTCCCTAAGGACGGTACGAATGGCTTCATCTGTATTGTAGATATCCCAAGGATTATAGGTGCCAGAAGCATAGAGGGAAAGGACTTCTTCACAGGTTAAACCAAAGATAAAGATATTCTCTTTGCCTACTTCTTCAAAAATTTCAATATTAGCACCATCTAAGGTACCCACAGTAAGCGCGCCATTTAGCATGAACTTCATATTACCTGTTCCAGAAGCTTCTTTACTAGCGGTGGAGATTTGTTCACTTACATTAGCAGCAGGTATGATGATTTCGGCATTAGAAACGCAGTAGTTCTCAATAAAGACAACCGTTAGATAATCTTTGGTAACAGGGTCATGATTCACAAGGTCTGCTACACAATTAATTAGTTTAATGATGAGTTTAGCTCGTGTATAGCCAGGAGCTGCCTTAGCACCGAAGATGAAGGTACGAGGCACATAATGACCATTTGGATTGGCTTTAATCTCGTTATAAAGCATCATAATATGAAGAACGTTCATGAGCTGACGCTTGTATTCATGAAGGCGCTTAACCTGCACATCAAAAATGGAATGAGGATTAAGGAGGATGCCATTATGTTCTTTGACATAGCGCGCTAGCCTTTCTTTATTATGTTGTTTGATGGCACTATATTGCTGGATAAAAGCTTTATCCGTACTATAAGGAAGCAGTTTTTTTAGCTCGCTAAGGTCTGTGTACCACTTATCACCTATGGTTTCGTTAATAAGTGATGCAAGTTCCTGATTGGCATGGCCTAGCCAGCGTCTTTGTGTGATACCGTTAGTTTTATTATTAAACTTATGAGGATAAATCTGATAGAAGTTTTTAAGGACATTTGTTTTTAAGATTTCTGTATGAATGGCAGCTACACCATTAACAGAGAAGCTTCCCACAATAGCAAGATATGCCATTTTAACCTCACCATCACAAATAATACTCATATCATGAATGGTATTTTCGGGTAGATGATGAACTTCTCGAAGCTGAATACAAAAGCGTCTATTAATTTCCTCGATGATTTGATAAATACGAGGAAGGAGTCTTTGAAACAAATCAATAGGCCAGGTTTCAAGCGCTTCAATCATAATGGTATGATTGGTATAAGCACAGGTGCGTGTGGTAATGTCAAAAGCTTCTTCCCAATTAAGCCCTTCTTGGTCAATGAGGATACGCATCAGTTCTGCTACAGCAATAGAAGGATGGGTATCATTCATTTGGAAGACCACTTTTTCTGGCAAGGTATAAATACTGGTATTAGTTTTCTTGAATTTAGCAACCGCTTGCTGAACAGTAGCGGATACGAAGAAATATTGTTGTTTTAATCTAAGTTCTTTACCTTTATAGTGATTATCATTTGGATAAAGGACTTCTACTAAAGTTTTAGCCAGAGTTTGTTGTTCCACGGCTTTTTCATATGCGCCTTGGTCAAAGAACTGAAGGATAAACTTCTGAGGGGCTTCTGCATCCCAAAGTCTAAGTCCGTTAATAAAAGCATTTTTATAGCCTACAATAGGCATATCATAAGGAATAGCTAGGACAGAATCGTAGTCTTTTTGTACAAAGTGAAGACGACCTGTTTCATCTACATAAGTTTCTACCCTTCCACCAAATTTGACTTCTTGGGCATTGTCATTACGTTTAACCTCCCAAGGGTTGCCATTAGCTAGCCAGTCATCTGGGTATTCTACTTGCATGCCATTTTCAATTTTTTGTTTGAAAATACCATAGTTATAACGAATACCACAGCCATATGCAGGGTAAGAAAGAGTTGAAAGAGAATCTAAGAAGCAAGCAGCTAACCTTCCAAGGCCGCCATTACCAAGTCCCGCATCTGGTTCTTGGTCTTCTATAAGGTCTAAATCCATCTCAATATCTAGTTCCTTAAGTGCACTTTGCACATCCTTTAAAATGCCTAGATTGACGAGGTTATTTCCTAAAGCACGCCCTACTAAGAATTCCATGGATAGATAGTAAAGAATTTTAGGAGATTGGTTGGTATAAGCTCTTTGGGTCTCTATCCAATCATCAGTAATGACATCACGTACAGCAAAAGCGACTGCTTGATAAATTTCTTGGGGAGAGGCATCTTCTAGAGTTTTACGAGAGAAGTTTCTAATGTAATCTAAGATTTCATTTTTAAATTTTGTTTTATTAAAACCATATGGCATAATTAAAGCCTCCTCGCACAGCTAATTAAAATATTTTTAAAATTATAACAATTAATCTATATTATACATGAGAACATTGTCCTAAGAACAATTATGAAGAGAGATTTTTTCAAAATTTTCCATTTTGGTTTTATTAAAACTAGCTAAATGTAAAGGATAAGCTCTAAAAATAAGGGCACATTCACTAAAGGTTAAAGTAGGTTAAAGTGAAGGCCATAAGATCAAATGAGATTAATCATAAAGACCTCAAAAAGAGAAGGGTATATAACTCTCTTTTTGAGGTCTTTCTAAGTAAGACTAAATGCTAAAGAAGGCTTTCATCGCCTCAGCAGTATAAATAAAGTCTTTTTCAGCCATAAGTTCTCTAGCTGAGTGCATCGCAAGCATTGGTGTTCCAATATCTACAGAGCGGATACCAAGGTGTGAAGCAGCCACAGGTCCAATGGTTGAGCCGCCTCTTTCGTCAGAACGATTCACGAACACTTGGAATGGAATATCATTTGCCTTGCAAATGCCAGCGAAAACAGCATAAGAGTCACTATCTGTTGTATAGCTAAAATTAGCATTGACTTTAATAGCAGGGCCATTTCCAGGAAGCACTTTATTCGTTGGGTCGCTTTTTTCCATATAGTTAGGATGTGCAAGATGTGCCACATCACCAGAAATCATGAAGGAATTTTCAAGTGCCATAAAGAGTGCTTCTCTAGAAGATTTGCCAAGGGCAAGAAGAATTCTTTCTAAAGTACGGATAAGAAATGGTGCATCAGCTCCTTGTTTAGTATGGCTACCAATTTCCTCATTATCATAGCAAACAAACATAGAAATACCTTTTTGTGAGCTATTATTAAGAAGTGCATAAAGTGCGCTATAAGTCATAGAAAGGTCATCAAGACGTGGTGCAGAAATAAATTCTTCATTTAAACCAACACACATGCTTTTTTCATAAGGGTAAAGATAAAGGTCAGCATCTAAGATATCTGAAACTTCTACTTTAAGTGCTTTAGCAAGAAGCTCTAACATAAGGGTCTCACTTACTGCTTCATTTGAATAAGTGAGAACAGGAAGTGTATCCTTTTGTTTATTGATTTTAACCCCATTATTGACTTCACGATTCATATGAATAGCTAGATTAGGAATAATAAGAAGTGGTTTATTTAAGTCGACAAGACGTGTTTCAGGGCGAAGCAAGTTTGTAGACTTAAGTGCCACACGGCCTGCTACAGATAAAGGTCTGTCAAACCAGGTACTTAAAATAGCGCCACCATAGCCTTCAGTATTAAGTTTAATATAATTTTCAGTTTGCATTTGAGCATTAGGTTTAATTCTAAAACCAGGCACATCACTATGTGTCCCAATGATTTTGAAACCTTCTTCTTCTACATGAGTAGAATTAATGCAAAAGGCAATAGTGCAAGAATCATTAAGTGT
>JAHLFQ010000095.1 GCA_018883705.1 Candidatus Cellulosilyticum pullistercoris | reverse complement strand
CTTTTTTATATAAATCTACGAGTTATATAAGTAAGAACTAAATGCAAATACAGATGTACTAAGGAGATGAGAGAAAGTTAACATAATGTACAAAATGCTAAAATTAGATGGAATTGGTAAAAAAATACTGTAAAGAAAAGATAATTTAAGTAAAGTTTTAGTAAAATATATTGCAATTTATTTTTTTATAAATAAAATAAATAGTGGGAGGCATAAAAATGGCCACAATAAAACAAATTGCTGAACGTGCTCATGTATCTATGGCAACGGTATCACGCGTATTAAATCGAGATGATAGAATTGCTGTAAGTACAGAGGTAAGAAATAGGATTTTTGATATTGCTCATGAGCTAGGATACATACCGCCTAAGAAACGCCATATGAAAGCTGAAGAGGGTATTACAATAGGTGTTGCAGACTGGCATATTATAAGAACAGATACAAATAATATGAAGCTTCTTGATTGTGTCAGTATGGCAAGTAGGTATTGTAAGGAGCCGGTAGAATTCAAAAGAATGATATATGGTGAGCCTATAGAGGTGGATGGCATTATTGCCTTAGGTAAATTCAGCGATGATGAAGTGCTTTATCTTAAGAAACAAAGTTATTCCATCTTATTTATTAATTCAGATAGACAAGATTACCAGTATGATCGAATCATTATGGATTATGAAGAAGGTCTTATGCAGATGGCCACATATGTGCTGGAAACGATGAAGTATGAAAGCTTAGGATATATAGGTGGCTATTACGAAAGTAAAGACCTTGTTATTGGAAAGACAAGACATAATGCTTTAGTCAAAATTCTTCAAGATAAAGGTAGGTACGACGAGAACCTATTTTTTGTAGGTGAGCTAAGTAGAGAAGGTGGCTATGAACTTGCTAAGAGAGCCATTAAAACAAATCATTTAGCAAAAGTCATTTTACTAGGAAGTGACCAAATTGCAGAAGGCGTACTTGAAGCATTTGCTGAAGAGGAAATTAAAGTGCCTGAGGATGTTACTGTAATTATTTATAAAGACATCGAAACATTAAGATCAAAGTTCCCAAGTTATACGGCAGTACAGATGATTCCTGACTTTGTATGGGAGACAGCGATTAAGCTTCTTATTGAAAGAATAACAGGCAGTAGAACAGAAACAATGACAGTAATTTTACCTTCCAAATTTTGTGTAAAATAGAAAGTAATACGTTTTAAGAACTTAGGTGTTTAAATATATTTTAGTAAGTTTAAAAAAGCCAAACTAAATGGAGGATATGATGAGAAAATTATTTTCAGTGCTTATGGCAACAACATTATCTATGGCATTATTAGCTGGTTGTGGGAATAGTTCACAGTCTACTAGTGCAGAATCTTCGGAAGGAAAAACAATCGACAAATTAACAGTTGCATTCGTTCCTTCTAAAGAACCAGAAGAAATTGTTACAGCAACAGAACCTTTAAAAGGTATGCTTCAAGAAGAGCTTGCTAAAGAAGGGTACAATGTAGAAGAAGTAGAAATTACTGTAGGGACAAGCTTTGAAGCTGTAGGGGAAGCACTTAGCGCAGGTACAGCTGATGTAGGTTTAATCCCAGGTGGTACATACGTATTATATGATGATGCAGCAGAAGTTATCTTAACTGCAACACGCGACGCATTAAGCGTAGAATCTGATGATCCAAAAGTTTGGAATGATAACAAACCAACAACAGGTCTTGAAGATCAAGTAACATTCTACCGTTCATTAATCATCGCTGGTCCATCAGAAAAAGGACAAGAATTAGCAGCTAAAGTAAATGCAGGTGAAGCACTTACTTGGGAAGATCTTAACTCAGCTAACTGGAGTATCATGTCTTCAACATCTCCAGCAGGTTACATCTACCCATCATTATGGTTACAAGAAAACTATGGTAAAAGTCTTACAGATTTAGCAAGCGCAGTACAATCAGATTCTTATGGTAGTGCAATGGCTCGTCTTGCATCTGGTCAAATTGACATTGTAGTAGGTTATGCAGATTTACGTCGTGATAATGAAACAAAATGGACAGAAGAATTCGGAAGAACAGCTTCTATCTGGGATGAAACAAATGTTATTGGTGTAACACCAGGTATTTACAATGATACAGTAAGTGTAAGCACAACTTCTGATATTATGGATGAAGATTTCAAAAAAGCACTTCAAAATGCATTTATCAACATTGGTAATACAGAAGAAGGTAAAGAAGTTATCTCTATCTACAGCCACAATGGTTACCAAGTAGCTAAGAGCTCAGATTATGATAACGAACGTGCAGCACAAAAATTAATTCAAGAACTTAATGCAGCAAAATAAGCTGAAGGATGAATAAATAATGGGGGAGTTATACAACTCACCCATTATTTTTGCAAAGAAGTAAGTGTACAGTTTTAGTCTAAAGGGAGAAGTGGAGCGTTTATGATTAAATTTGAAAATGTAAGTAAAGTATACCCAAATGGGTTTAAGGGATTAAAAAATGTATCTCTTGAAATTGAGCAAGGTGAGTTCGTAGCGATTATTGGGCTTTCAGGTGCAGGGAAATCAACACTTATTCGTACGATTAACAGAGTACACGATATTTCAGAAGGAAAGCTTACGGTAGATGGCATCGATGTAAGCACATTAAAAGGAAAATCACTTAGAAAATTCCGTAGAGGTATAGGGATGATTTTTCAATCTTTTAACCTCGTTACAAGAACAACTGTTATTAAAAATGTCTTAACTTCAAATATACCAGACTTACCTTTTTGGAGAGTACTTTTAGGTGCGTATCCTAAGGAACACAAAATAGCAGCCTTAGAAGCATTAGATAAAGTGGGCATTTTAGATAAAGCTTATACTAGAGTAGACCAACTTTCAGGAGGGCAACAACAAAGGGTTGCATTAGCAAGAACTTTAGCACAACATCCTAAAATTATGCTTGCAGATGAGCCAGTTGCAGCGTTAGACCCTGTTACAGCAAAGCAAGTTATGGATGACTTTAAACGTATTAACAAAGAAATGAATATCTCAGTTTTAATCAATATTCACCACGTAGATTTAGCACTTGAATATGCAGACCGCGTGATTGGGATTAGAGCAGGTGAAGTTGTTTATGATGGACCAAGTAAAGAAGTAACACAAGAGGTATTAGATAAAATTTATTGTGGTCAAGAAATTGGAAAAATGGAGGGTTAAGATGAGTTTATATGATAAAATTTTCCCACCTAAAAAGATTACGCTTAGTGATGGAAAAGAAATCTTAGAACCTCGTTCACGCATGCCACTAGTTGTT
>JAHLFQ010000094.1 GCA_018883705.1 Candidatus Cellulosilyticum pullistercoris | reverse complement strand
CCCTTAGTAAATTCCTCGTAGGTATAGAAAGCTGTAGGATCTTTTTGAACATATGGGCTAATCATCTCTGTTACACGGTTAATCTCATCTTGGATGACTCCATTTTCAATATAATTTTGAAGGAATTCATCGAATAAGTCATGATACTTAGCTTTATAGGTTTCATTATTAATAAGTTGACTCCACATTGGTCTGTCTGCTTCCTCAGCACCAGATAAAGGTGTATCAATGGCCATGTTGACCATACTTGTTGCATCCACTTCTTCTCCCATCATTTGTCCTTTATTCATTTGGGCAGGTTCTACATTTTGTGTAGCCTCATTATTTTGCTCCGCATTACTATTTGGTGGCAGCATATTACCTTTATCATTTTTACCACCCATACCACCAAAGGCACCAAAAGCTAGATTGTAATCCCAAGGTAATATGGTAAGCTTACCATCCTGTTCGTATAAATAATAGTTGTGAAGCATTGTCCCTGTATAACTGTCATAGTTATCTACAAAGTTATGAACAACAAAATAACGAAGTAAAGCATCCACATCTAAGACCTCATCTAAGTTTGTCCCTTCATTTAACTGTTTAAGAGAAGCTATTAATCTATCTTTGTCATTATCTGTTATATCCGTCTCTGCATAATCGAAGATATTGGCATAACTATCATATTGATCATCTGTGTATTTTAAATCTGCCCCCAAACTGTTTTCGCTACCCGGTCCACCAAATCCTCCTCTTGTATCTGCTGTCTGTGATGCTTCTGGGCCCTGCATTATACCTTCTTGGTTGTCACCTTGTGGTATTTGCATCATATTTTCTGAGTCAAATCCTTCTGGTAGATTTCCCGGTTTCATTCCTTGTGGCATTTTTCCTCCTTTATCACCATTCATCTCCATCGTTTCTGGTTTATATAAATTACCATAGTCCGCACCATAATTTCTTTCAAGGAAAGATTCTTCTACCTCTTCTACATTAAGATACAATCCCCACTCCTCTCCATTGATAGTAATGTAACTATAACTCACGTAAGGTGATGCCACTCCAAATTCACCCATCATTGTATAGGCAAGATAATCTTTCATATAAGTTGCATCTTGAATAATGTTATTTAAATTTAATTTTTCTAAACCATAGTAATTCTGCTCTTTACTATATTTCTTAAAGTTAATTTTAAAACTATATCTGTCTGAATCCGAATTTACAACTTGTGATAATGAAGAATTTCCTTTTGCCCTGATTCCAACATTTGAATATTCCTCTCCATCAATTGTTATATTACAAGAATAAAAGTTTTGATCACTGGCATTCTCTAATAAATCGTTCCAATCCTCTTCATCAATCTCAATATTAATATTATGTACATAGCTCGTATCAAATAATTTACTCTTATATGCTGCTTCTGTACCTGTACTTACCTGCTCACCGTTTACTTCCTGAGTCACGCTCGTATCCTCTTCTTTTACACTGCCACTTGCACACCCCGTAGCCAATATTAATGTAGTAATCATTCCATATGTACATAATCTTTTAATAAGTTTCATTCCATACACTCCTAATCCTAATATAAAATTAATATTAGAATAGTAGCTCTATATGATGATTATTTGCTCATTTTGTGATGAGTCTGTGTAAATAAAAACCAAGGTTTAATGATATATTTCTATCTATCATTAAACCTTGGTTTATTTATCTCTTATTTACACTTTTACTTATTTTTACAGAAAGCTTTATCATCTCTGTCTCTTACACTAAGTATTTACACTGCTTCAAACTGCATATTATAGAGATTTGCATAAACACCTTCCTGCTCCATTAGGTCACTATGTTTTCCTCTTTCTTCAATGCCATTAGGTGTAAGCACTAAAATTTCATCCGCATTTCTAATAGTACTTAATCGATGAGCAATGACTAAAGTTGTTCTATCTTTAGCAAGTTCATCTAATGATCTTTGAATGAAGCGTTCACTTTCATTATCAAGCGCAGAAGTCGCTTCATCTAAAATAAGTATTGGTGGATTCTTAAGAAATACCCTAGCTATAGAAATACGTTGTTTCTGTCCACCTGAAAGCCTTACCCCACGTTCTCCTACATAGGTATCATAACCTTCTGGAAGGCTCATAATAAACTCATGAATATTAGCTTTCTTAGCTGCCTCTATAATTTCCTCATCTGTCGCCTCTGGCCTACCATAAGCAATATTTTGCTTAATATTGCCACCAAAAAGGTAAACATCTTGTTGTACGATTCCAATGGCATTTCTTAATGAACTTTGTGTGATCTTCTTAACGTCCTTGCCATCTATCAAGATACGTCCCCCTGTCACTTCATAAAAGCGTGGAATGAGTGAACAGAAAGTTGTTTTACCACTTCCAGATGGTCCTACTAAAGCAACTGTCTTACCTGCTTCAATCTTCATATCTACATTACTTAAGATATCTTCTTCATCATCATAACCAAAAGAAACTTTCTCGAAGGTAATATCTCCTGCTACTTTGCCAATATCTTTGGCATCTTTATCATCTTCAATCTCTGGCTTTGTGTTCATAATTCTTAAGAAGCGTTCAAATCCAGTCATTCCTTTTTGAAGTTGTTCTGTAAAGTCAACAAGCTTCTGAATTGGGTTTAAGAAGGTATTAATGTATAAAATATATACTGTAAGATCAGAAAGACTCATTT
Organism: Candidatus Cellulosilyticum pullistercoris; assembly: GCA_018883705.1. Taxonomy (GTDB): domain Bacteria; phylum Bacillota; class Clostridia; order Lachnospirales; family Cellulosilyticaceae; genus Cellulosilyticum; species Cellulosilyticum pullistercoris. The sequence continues at coordinate 9,846 of JAHLFQ010000094.1, read as the reverse complement.
CACCCTTAGTAATAAATAATCCTCCTGCTAACACTGCTGATAAATATAACAAACTTTGGAAGAAGCTATTACCACTATGGTATCTTCCCATAATAAGATAACTATTTCGCTTAGTTTCTACAAAGGCCTCATTACCTGCATCAAATTTATTCATTTCGATGGATTCATTTGCAAAAGATTTTACAACACGAATTCCTCCTAATGAATCCTGGGTAATGGCATTTACACCCGCTATCTTTTCTCTATTCTTCTTAAAGACTGCTTTCATCTTACGGTTATAATAAAGGCTAAACCAAAGCATAATAGCTGTAAAGAATACTAGAATAAGTGTCATCTTTATATTAATCAAACTTAGAATTGTAAATGTCCCCACTAATTTAATCATCGAAATAAAAATATCTTCAGGTCCATGATGTGCAAACTCTGAGATATCAAATAAGTCATTAATAATACATGACATAAGCTTTCCAGTATTTACTTCATCATAATATGAAAAAGATAACTTTTCTAAATGTCCAAAAAGCTCTCTTCTCATGTCTGATTCCATATGAGTTCCCATAATATGTCCCCATGAAGTAATGTAGTACTGACAAAAATACTTCACTATATACATAGCAAGTAGTCCAAACCCAATTAATAACATATACTTTATAATTTGATTTACATCAGATAAAACATAAACTTCGTCCATCAAAAAGCCAACTAATAATGGGAATACTAAATCAATACCTGAAAGAGTTAAAGCACAGAACATATCTGTAAAAAACATCTTCTTGTACGGTTTATAGTACTTTATAAAGGCTTTCATTGTTTTCATTTTTCTATCTCCCACTTTTTTAAATATCCCTATAGTTATACCACAAACTAAATTTATGAGCAAAGTCAATCTTTTCCATTCGCTCTTTTTCTAATATCTTTTTCTACAAACAAAAAAGTAGTAGTATACCTTATCTAAGATATACTGCTACTTTTTATTATTCTAATAATTTGTTCTTTCGGCTTTTACATCCACGTTTTGGTCCTTAAGTACATAAACCTTAAGTCCATGTTGACGACCAAATTGGTAGCACTCACTTTCAGAGTTAAAGAATAGGTCTACGATGTTACCTTTAATGGCTCCACCTGTATCACCTGCTATAGCAATACCATATCCTTCAACATAAATTTTCGTGCCCAATGGGATAACCTTTGGATCAACTGCAACCATTCCTACAAAAGTAGTCATTCCACTTGCCGTTTTATTTCCCCATCCATCATCACTAATCGTGTACGCTGTAGCTTCCATTTCGTATACTTTTGTATACGCATAATTCTCACCCGTAAAAGCATCCTTCACTGATTTTTGTACGCCTTTAAGTACAATCTCATCTACTGGTTGCTCTTTAACAACTACGTCTAAGACGTTTTCATTAACTAATTCCCCACCAAGGTATTCTCTTTCAAGAGTAACTGTTTTTACACCGTTTTTACCTTGTTGAGAAACTTTCGTTTCACCATAAGCCAAATCAGTTGTTTCTACTACTTTCTTTGTGTAGCTCATTGGCCTGTCTTCTACTTCTTTCTTTACTTCTCTAGTTTTTACTGTGACGTTGATATTGTCTACTATAGTCTGGTCTTGACTAGGTTCCACTACATCATTCTCGTCAAGTGTTATTCCTAAAGATGTAAGGAATTCACCTACTGTTTTTGCACTGGTCTCTTGACTCTTTTCTTCACCATTTATAGTAAAGTGAACAGTTGGTTTCCATCTCTCTATAGTAATTTTCATATTGTCTGTAATTTTAGTATCAAGTGCTGGTTCCACAGTATCTTTATCACTTAATGTAATTTCAAGTTGTGTTAACAATTCTTGTACATTGTTTGCATCTGTTTCATAATGTGTTACTTGTTTGTCATCGACTAGGGTAATAATCTTTGACATAGATTGGTATGCTGTAATGCTTACTGCAAAAAGCATAAATAGCGCTACCATTAATAAAGCGATTCTACTTCGATTCTTCATGATATCCTCCTTAAGCTATTTGCCATTAAAAAGTTTAGTTTTACCTTTACTTCTTAAAGCAATTGGTCTTTCTCACTTCATCTGGTGAATCGGGCTTTACTACAACGATTTGTTTTAAGTATTAATTGTTAGTTTATTGCAACTACAGGTAAGATTGTAATATATCTTAATTTGTTTTTCAAGCTTTTTGTAATATTTTTTTAAAACAGTTTCTCTAAAAAAGCATCTTTCCATCTAAACTATAACGTATTTTCAAGGCTTTCAGCGTTCGTAAAATTATTTTATCAAAAAACCAATTTAATAATTATGTAACATTTTATTAATAACAATTATATGCTTTTATCTCCTAAAATATGTTAAATTTTCTTATTAGTTTTATATCTACTTTATTTATCTAGTGCTTGTCTATTATTTGATAAAAAATTTATCGTAAATCAAGAAATTTTTCTCCATCTTTCTTTTACTCATTATAAATATTTAGTTTAGTATTTCTTTACAAAAATAAAAAACAGCTTTTTTAGGAGCTGTTTTTTATTTTACCTTTTTTCTATTTAATAGACTCTATTTTAAGACTAATCTCATCCAATTCTAAATAATAACTTAGCATTTTGACAGCTTATTCTAGCAACTTCATCTTCTGATACTCCTTTAATTTCAGCAATCTTTTGAACAATGTATTTCAGATATGAAGAATCATTACGTTTTCCTCTATGAGGAACAGGTGTTAGATATGGACAATCTGTTTCTATTAAAATGTGCTCAAGTCCTATCCCCTCTACAACTTCTACTGTCTTTCTGGCATTCTTAAAAGTTAAAGAACCACCTACTCCAATATAAAATCCTCTTTTTACATATTCTTTAGCTAGCTCATAACTTCCACTAAAACAGTGAATAACACCTTCTTTCACACCACTTTCTACAATTAAGTCGAAAGTTTCTTGTGAAGCCTCTCTGCTATGAATAATAACTGGTAAATCTAATTCTTTAGCTAAAAGCAACTGTTTCATAAACCAAGTTCTTTGTGCCTCTCTTGGTGAGTTATCATAGTAATAATCAAGTCCGATTTCACCAATAGCTACTACTTTCTTATGGGCTGCTAATTGTTTCATTTCTTCTAAGTCAGCTTCCGTTAAATCCTTTACATCGTGAGGATGAACCCCTATGCTACTATAGATAAAAGAATATTTTTCTGCCAATGCTAAACTTGTATGACAAGATGACATATCTGCTGCTGCATTAACAACAAAATCTACGCCACTTTCCTTTAAACTTTCTAATAAACTTTCTCTATCTTCTTCAAAACGCTCATCATCATAATGGGCATGTGAGTCAAAGTACATATTTATTCTCCTTTTGAACATTTATTCACAGTATATGTCTTTATTTTATGCTTTTTCCTCAAAATTAACAACATGATGTGTGATTATTATTCCATACTACTTTTAGCCTTAAAATTTTTCATTTGTTATTTTTAACAAAAAAGCAAGTATAAAATCATGTATTTTAACATGTTCTATACCTGCTTGGTACGAGTTTCTTCTTATTATAATGTTTACTTTACTTCATTATAAAAATCTCATTTTATAATGAGAAATTTTAGTGCATTAAATGGCTTCTTCTGAACTATCTTCTTGTAATTTTTCTGCATAATAATTTTCCATAATAATCCTTTCAAAAGCAAGCCAATCCTTTACTCTTGTAATTCCTTTACCCTTATGTCTGTTGTGCGGTCTATCAAAAATAATAGGTGTCCCACCTGCTTCTAGAAATTCTTCTATATTATGCATACCATCATCTAATAGGAAGTCTCCCTTTACCATGTACTTTCGTTTACAGACAATGACTCTATCTTCTGGAAAGAAAGGTAAATATTCTTTAATCCATTCAAATTTTGCATCCACACTCTTTGGGTTTGCAGCTGTTACAATATACATTTCAAATAAATTACTTCTATATAATCTCTCAAATACCTCTAAGGCATACTTAACTGGTTCAAGATGTCTAAATAAATCTGGCTCATGCATGACTGTTTCAACTTCTTCTCCAAATATAGAACAAAGGTCCCATGATGTACACTCTTCTACATTTCTATTCGTTTTATATTTATCATTATAAGCCTTAGTTACACCTTTAATGTATTCTGCCAATACATCATCTTGATCAATGAGTATTGTAAATTTTTTCTTGTTCATTTCTATCCTCCTCTGTATGCTCATATATTAAGCTTATTATTAGTTTATTACAGTAGGAAGATTTATGCTACATATACCTAACACTAGATAATTGCCAGATTGGGAACCATTCAGTAAGTCTTGCATACCACGCTGGTATCAAAAGGCCTGAATAAATCGGATAGAAGAAAATAAAAACTATTACTGCAATAACAGCATAGCTCTTCCACCAAGCTGTCTGCTGTAGATTTTCTTCAATATCCTTAATGGTGCCTACAATTGCTAAAATCATAAGTGGTACCACTGGAAAATAGTGATAAATAAACATAATTCTAGGTATAAACATATAAGGTACATAAGCTGCTAAAATACCTATGCTTAAAAAGATATATCTTTTACTTCTATCTGTAATCGCTTTAATAAAATGATAAATCATAGCAAGAATTCCTGTCCACCATATAAAAGGGTTACAATGAAGGGTAATACTAGAAATCATCCCTTCCGCTACCTTGCCATCATAATACCAAAGTGGCTTAACTCCTATTGGCCATAAATACCAAGGTGAGCTAAACGGATGGGTTGCCTCTAGATCCGCATGATAATGATACATCTTCATTTGTAGTGCCCAGAAGCCTTTTAGAGTACCTACTTCAGGATCGATTATCATATCAGGAATATACGATACGACGTAAATCATAACTGGAATAAAGATAAAGTATGCAAAACATCCTAATATAATCTTTACTCTATGGCTACGCCATTTACTTGAAAAACTCATAACACTATTACGTTTAAAGAAATTAATGAAGAATAAAAGCGCAAGCCCTATAGCTGTATACGCACCATTCCACTTAGTCGCAATCGCACACCCCATAAAAAAACCTGATAGAAGTAAGTTAAGGTGCATCTTTCCTGCTTCTCTATCTGAATCACAACACATATATTGGTACATGAATAAATAAGCTAGCATGATAAATAACACTAAATAGCTATCTACTGTTCCTATTCTCGTTTGAACAAAATGCATACCATCAGCTGCAAATGTAATCATTGCAAGTAAGGCATAATTCGTTCTTTTAAACATTTTCTTTGCAAAGATAAAAATAACAATAAGCATCATTAAACCAGCTATATTCCCCATTATTCTATATGCAAAAGGTGTCATGCCTAAGATTCTAATTGGAATAGTCATTATCAATTTTCCAAGAGGTGGATGTGTCCATTCGTAGATATCCATTCCATGTATATATTCATACGCTGTACGTGCATGATAAATCTCATCAAAATAAGTCGTATTCATATAACTAATTTCATCTGGAACAGTGTCTTGCTCATCTACTAACAGCTGACTTACTTCATCCATCCCTACAACAGGAAGTTTATTGCCTTCTTTATCATAAGGTGCAATTTCTCCAAGAGCTCCTGCCTTTTCTCCTCTTGTAATAGATAGATACCTAAAGCTTTGATCGATCTGCATATCTTCCCATGCAAAAACCTTCTTCTGTTCTAACTCTCCGATCTCTGAATAATTAACATTATCATTGGATATGGCAATTTGATATTTCCCAAACCGTGCTCCTGATAATTCTCTTAAGTAACTAACCTTAGTTTCTTGTCCTAAATCTAAAATAACTTGTTGTGTAGAATCCTCTGCCTGCCAAAAGGTTTGTGGACTTTCCATACTGCCTAAATGAAAAAAAGACAAAATACCATATATTATGAGAACTATAATCATACACCAGCCATCTTTGGCCGTTAAGTGACGTTCCCCTCTTGAAGTATTAATCATCATATATACTAGTTACCTCCTACGGTTTATCTTTAATTTCAGTTCATTACTAAAATCATTGTACTTCATATTTCATAGATAAGCACTATAATTTATCAAAATCTTTATATTTTTTAGTTTATATATAGTGCTCCTATATTATTATTACCATTTTATTTCTTTATAAAAAAAGATTGTTTATTTGGCTCATCTATCCACCACTAAACAATCTCTTAATTTTATTCTGGCTGAATGGCTACAACACGACACTTAATACCTGTTGCCTCTGGGTCTTCAAACCACATAGTCATCACTTTACAAACCTCATTGGGTTTAATCTGTTCAAGATTCGTTAAGTTTTCTAATACAAAGGTGCCATATCTAAGACATAATTTATCAGCTTCTACGTGCTCATGGCCTTTTCTTAAATCAGGTGCATCTATTCCTATAAAACAAACACGTTCCATAGCTAATGCCTGAATAATCTCCCAAGAGAACTGCGTACTTTGACTAAAATATAAACCACTTCCGTAAGGATGCCTCTCAATTGACCCGGTACGAATCATTACAAAATCTCCTGGTTTTACATAGTCTAAATCAATATCATCTAAAGTAATTTCACGATCTTTAATATGACTCACATCAAACAAAATTCCCCTTGTTTGCATATATTCTAGTGGAACTTGTATATCGCCATAAATGTCAAAATGTGTACCCACATGTCCCATTACAATATTCTTTTTTGGTTGTACTTCTGCTTGCTTATAAACCCTATTTGTCTTTTTTACTTGAAGTGTTAGGTCAACATACCTCACTTTAATCCCTCCGAGTTCTTATGCTAGCTTAATCTAGCTCACTATTTCTTTTTCTCATTATAAGTTACTTTCCAAATTATGTCTATCATAACCTGTTTATCCTACTTAATACCATACTCTATCATTCTCTTTTTCTTTATAAATAAAATATTCAAACAGATTATATCACCACTATGACATATGTCATACTGATATTCAAGGTATTTATTCCGTTTAAATAATATTTATTATAAAAAAAATAAAGCTACATGCTACCTCCTCAAATACAGCAACACATAGCTTTATTATACTTATGAACTCTACATATTATCTAGTTTACTAAATTTTTCATCCAACGACCGGATTTAAGACGCCAAAATTCAAATGGCATCTTAATAATTTCCTCTGTACAAACTAAGAAGAATACTAAGTGTACTGGCCATTTAAGAAGCACGGCACCTATAAATGCAAGTGGTACAGAATAGCACATAATAGTTACGGCTTGAACAAGCATAGAATAAGTTGTATCTGCACCACCTCTAAAAACACCAATAATCATAATAGAATTAAAAGAACGAAGCGGCATAAAAACTGCCATAATACGAAGCACCATTACCGCTGCATTATATGTTTCTGGCTGAATATCAAACCAACCCGATACAATAGGTGCAAATAACCACATACATACACCTAATATGATTCCAATAAGTGGGGTAAGTGTTGCTACATGACTTGCATATTCTTTTGCTCTCTTCTCTTCTCCGGCACCTATTTTATTACCAATCATAATCGCTGCGGCTGTCCCTACTCCCGTTAAGAAGATAAAGAACATATTAATAATGGTACTAGAGATTTGCATAGTAGCTGAAGCATTCGTACTAATTTTTGCATAGGCTACTGAATAAGCTGCTGTTCCTGCTGAGAATATCAGCTCATTCACAATAACTGACCAAGAAGTCTTAAAGTATGTTCCCATTATCTGTAGATTATAATTAAACATTTCTTTTATTCTTGCTGATATTTTATTTTTGCTGATATATACAATTCCTACAATAAATAGCATCTCAACAAGTCTAGCAAGCATCGTTGCAAGGGCAGCTCCCTCTACACCCATAGCAGGCGCACCACATTTTCCAAAAATAAATATCCAATTGAGAATAACATTAAGCCCAACCCCAATTAAGCTACCATACATAGGGAGTTTTGTTTGTTCTGTACTACGAAGCGCTGTCGAATAAGCCTGTGTAAAATTAACAAATAAACAACTGACAGCTACAATTCTTAGATAGCTTACACCTAATGCTATCACTTCTACATCAGGGGTCATAATCTTCATGATTATTTCAGGACCAAAAAAGGCTAATGCTCCAAATAAACACGACGCCACCATTCCTACTGTTAAATCTACTCCCAAAAAGGTTTTTATCCCTTTAACATCTCTTTTCCCCCACATTTGTGACATAAAGACATTCGCCCCTGCATTAATTCCCATGATACATAGGGTAAAAATAAAGATATATTGATTAGCAAGCCCTACTGCCGAAATAGCAGCCTCCTGTAAACTTCCTACCATCACAGTATCTATAAAGTTTAATGAGGATGTAATAAAGCTTTGAAAGGTAATGGGAATAGCTAGCATAAGCATGGTTTTAAAAAATGCTTTATCTCTAAAAACTCTTTTCATGTTTTCCTCCTATTACATAAAAAAAGGCAAGTGGGTTGTTAGCCGCCCATCTGCCCCTTAAATTCATAATGAATCATTTCTGTATTTTTAACAAGTAACATTTTCATATAAATGTAAGAAAAAGTCAATAACTAAACTTCTATTTTAATAGATAAGCGCATCTAAAATCTCTTGATCTTAGATGCGCTTATTTCATAGAATTTAACTATTTTATTAATTATCTTACTTCTGCACCACTTACCATTTCACCAAGTGGTCCTACAGCAACTAAGTTACCGTTATCATCTGATGCACAAAGTACCATACCTTGTGAAAGGATACCGCGAAGTTTAACTGGTTTAAGATTTGTTACAACAACTACTTTTTTACCAACGAATTCTTCAGGGGTATAGTAAGCTGCAATACCTGATACAATTTGTCTTACTTCTTCACCAATTTTAATTTTAGATACAAGAAGTTTATCAGCTTTTGGCACTTTCTCACACTCGATTACTTCACCAATTTTAAGTTCAACTTTTGCAAAGTCATCAATCGTGATTTCTGATACTTCTTCTACCTTTTCTTCTTTCTTAGTTTCAGCCTTTTTATTGTCTTTAGCCTTTGGCTCTTCTTTCTTTTCAATAGTTGGTGCTTCTGCCTCAAGGATTGCAAGTTCCTTTTCTTTATCAATACGTGGGAACATATTTTCACCTTTTTTAGCTGTTACAGTTCTTGGAAGTGTTCCAAAACTGTGAATAGATTCCCAAGCTGTTAATTCTCCTCTTGTCATACCAAATTGTACCCAGATTTTCTCTGGTGTTTGTGGCATAAATGGTTCAATCATGATGCTGACAATACGAATTGCTTCTGCTAATGTGTAAAGAACACCTGCAAGTTTTGGTTTGTTTGCTTCTTCTTTAGCAAGTACCCAAGGCATTGTTTCATCAATATATTTGTTCATTCTTCTAATAATTACCCAGATATCTTCAAGGGCATTATTGAAGAATAATTTTTCCATATTGCTTTCCATCTTAGCAACTTGTTCTGTAATGACTCTTTGTACATCAGCATCGAATTCATTACCTTCTTGCTCAGCTGGAAGTGTCCCAAAGTATTTTTCAATCATAGCTACTGTTCTTGATGTTAAGTTACCAAGGTCATTAGCAAGGTCTGAATTAATTCTTGAAATAAGGGCTTCATTAGAGAAGTTTCCATCTTGACCAAATGCAATTTCGCGAAGTAAGAAGTAACGGATTGCATCACTACCGTAGCGTCCAACAAGAACACTAGGATCTACTACTGTTCCTTGAGATTTACTCATCTTACCACCGTTAATAACAAGCCATCCGTGACCAAAGATTTGTTTTGGAAGTGGAAGGTCAAGTGCCATAAGCATTGCTGGCCAAATGATTGTGTGGAAACGAACAATTTCTTTACCTACTAAATGT
>JAHLFQ010000093.1 GCA_018883705.1 Candidatus Cellulosilyticum pullistercoris | reverse complement strand
TCCTTGAAGATGGCATGAAAGTTTCATATGAAAAGATAGGTGAAGCACAGTGATTGATATCCAAAAGTAAATAAAATATATCGTAATGGACGCCTAGAGCTTCAGGCATTATTTGACATTGATTTTAAAGTAGAAAAAGAAGAGTTTGTATCTATTATGGGTGCATCTGGTTCTGGAAAATCTACCTTCCTACAAATATTAGGTTGCCTTGATCATGCCACAAGTGGAACTTATATATTAGATGGGATCAATGTATCTGAAGCAAAAGATAAGGATTTCTCTAAAATAAGAAATCAGAAGATTGGATTTGTATTCCAAGCTTTTAATTTGCTACCTAAACTAACGATTACAGAAAACGTAGAGCTTCCTATGATGTATGCAGGCATTAAGCCAAAGGAAAGAAGAGAAAGAGCTGTAGACGCACTGATTAAAGTAGGATTAGGTAATCGTATTAAGCATACACCTAATGAAATTTCTGGTGGACAAAGACAAAGGGTAGCTATTGCTAGAGCACTTGTCAATAATCCAGCTATTATTTTAGCCGATGAACCTACAGGAAATCTTGATAGCAAATCTAGTGTGGAAATTATGAAAATTTTTCAAGGTTTAAACGACGAGGGAGTTACTATTGTTATGGTTACTCATGAACCAGATATAGCAGAATTTACTAAGAGGAAGGTTGTTTTTAGAGACGGCATTATTATTGATGATGTTCCCATACTAACTAGGCGAGGTGTATAAGTATGGATATAATGGAAACAGTAAAATCAGCCATCAAACAACTTTTAGCAAATAAGGGAAGAACCTTTCTAACGATGCTAGGAATGTTTATTGGCGTGGGATCAGTTATTATGATTTTCGCCCTGGGGTCAGGATTTCAAAATTTTATAAAAAGCCAATTTGTAGATATAGGGTTAGGTGTCTTTACAGTTAGTGTGAAGGAGAATAATGATAGTTCTTTAATTACGGCTGAAGACTTAGAACTCATTAAAGGACTAGATGGGATACAATGTGCTGTACGCGGTGATGATGAGCAAGTAAGTGTAATTAATGACCGTGGTGAAATATTTAAAGCAAGTATGAACGGTGTTGAACCGCAGTACACAAGTGAGATTGAGCCTTTAAAGCTTAGAGCAGGTAGAAATTTAAGTGAGCGAGATGAGCAGGCAGGTAGCCAAGTTATTGTCCTAGCAGATGTCGTAGGTAGAGCTTTATTTAGACATACAGATTATGAGAAGATGGTGGGAGAGACTTTTGAGATAACAGTGAACGAACAACCCTCAACTTTTCAAATTATAGGTATTTATAAAACAGAATCTCCAGAAAATCTAACACAGAAAGAAGCAGAAAAGTATTATGGAAGAAAAGTGCTCTATGTACCTTTTAATGCACTTAATAATTTAAAAGGTGCTAATGAAGGCGTTAGTATGATTGCTGGTATTGTGCAAGATGATTACGATGCAAGTAGCACAGCTACTAGAATAGGGCAGGTTTTAAATAGGAGACATCACTTAAAAGATGGCTATACGATTCAGACAGTAGCTCAAATATTAGATATGGTAGACAGTGTCATGTCAGTCCTTACTTTATTTATTAGCGCTTTAGCTAGTATTTCTCTTGTAGTTGGTGGAGTGGGTATTATGAATATTATGCTTGTCACTGTAAAAGAGCGTACTAGAGAAATAGGGATTCGTAAAGCGTTAGGTGCCTCTAATAAAATGATTTTAAGACAATTTATTATAGAAGCACTCATGCTTACTTTACTTGCAGGGCTTATAGGGATGATGATAGGATACATTGGTGCGATTATGATAGGTGGTATGTTTAACATAGAAGCAGAATTTACAATAGGAATGATTATGTTTGCAACCTTAACCTCTATTTGTATAGGCCTAATATTTGGCGTATATCCTGCTTATCAAGCAGCTAGACTTGATCCAATAGAAGCATTAAGGGCAGAATAAGGAGGAATGAAGAAGTATGAGAGAAACATTAAAAAGCGCCTTTAGTCAGCTTAAGGGCAATAAGCTTCGTACCTTCCTAACGATGCTAGGCATGCTCATTGGGATAGGGGCTGTCATTATCATCTTAAGCCTAGGTGAGGGCGTAAAAGAATTTGTTAATAGCCAATTTTCAACTGTAGGAAGAGGGACTATACAAATTATGGCAACAGGTGGAGATGCAGCGGATTTGATTACACCTGAGGATTTAGAGGTGTTAGAGGAAATTCCACAAGTAGTTGATGCTTTGCCTGTACATCAACAATATACAGGGATAACGACAGATTATGAAAATAAAGATAAGATTTTAATGCTTTTTGGTCTAACTCATGATTTTGAAAAAATACAATCATTAAATCTTCGATATGGACGTATGTTTACTGAGCAAGATGAAAATCTAAAAAATCATGTGATTATTGTTGAAGATAATTTTGCAAAAATCATTTACCAAAAAGATGATCCACAATATGTAATTGGCAAAGAGATTGAAATCAACATAGGTGGTGAAGTACATAATTTCGAAATAATAGGCGTGGCGAAGAGTCAATATCCATCAGCTGCACCAACAAGTATGATTGTTCCCATTGTATATTTACCATTTACCACCATGGACCAATATATTATGGATGGAGAAGGTAAGACTTATAGTGCATATGTGATGATAGATGAAGCCTATGAAGCATCTCATTATAGTAAGCCGATTCGAAAGTTATTAGAAAAAAGACATGGCAAAGAAGATATTTATATGGTAAGTTCAATGGTAGAAATGTCGGACACCTATAACGATATTTTAGAAAAAGTTAATTTGTTTACCAGCGTGGTAGCGGCTATTTCCCTATTGGTTGGTGGCATTGGAATCATGAACATCATGATGGTTACAGTCAGAGAACGAACTAGGGAAATTGGAATACGAAAGGCACTAGGTGCGACAGATAAACAAATCTTGACTCAGTTCTTGGTAGAGGCTGTTATCTTAACTTTACTAGGAGGCATTAGTGGACTAATTTTAGGTTACATAGGTGGCCTTCTCATTGGTTCGGCAATCACTATAGTAGCTAAAATGACAATTGGAATGGTGATATTCTCTGTAGGAACATCAAGTGTTATTGGGATTATTTTTGGGGTATATCCAGCATATAAGGCAGCTAAGCTTGACCCAATTGAAGCACTTAGAGAAGAATAAAAGAGGTAGTAGAGTATATAATTGCTAGTTTAGGCAGGTTATATACTCTACTTTTTTTACAAAAGTTTTATTTTTTGATACTTATGTTGATAAAAAGATGATATAGGGAAAAGATATAACTAAACTAAACTTTTAACTTATAATTAATCATCATAGAAATTCATAAATAAATCATAAATAAATCCTATATAAAATAAGACAGAATAGAAGTATTGTATTATCAAGGCATTTTAAGATGATTTATACTAAACAAAATGTTTATTAAGGATAAATATTTCTACTAAAAATATTGACCTTTTTGGGAGAAATATGTATAATCTTTTAGGATGTGTTTAATGACTGTAAACAAAAAGTTTATTTTTGATGTAATTACAGTTTATATCTTAGAAAAAGAGATGAAGTGTAAATACATAAGCGTAAGTTATAAGATAAGAAATGGAGCATTAAGTTATAGATACGCTCATGAAACTTGATAAAATAAATGAAATAGTGAAACTATAGAAAGAAGGAGGCACTAGCATGGATATTGGAGCTAAGATTAATCAGCTTCGTAAGAAAAATGGATTAACGCAAGAAGAGTTAGCAGATCGTTGTGAGCTTTCTAAGGGCTTTATCTCTCAAGTGGAAAGAGGGCTGACATCTCCATCGATTGCCACCTTAATTGATATATTAGAGTGTTTAGGAACAAACCTTAAGGACTTTTTTAATGAAACCAGTCAAGAGAAAATTGTTTTTTCTAAACAAGATATTTTTGAAAAAGAAGATAAAGAGAATGGGAACATGATTTCGTGGCTTATTCCTAATGCTCAAAAAAATGATATGGAGCCGATTTTAATTCACTTAGAACCTGGAGGAAAATCTATTGTTCAAGCACCTCACGAAGGAGAAGAATTTGGATATGTACTTGCAGGTAATATTTATGTTCATTTAGGAAATAAAAAGTTTAAAGCTAAAAAAGGTGATAGCTTTTACTTTAGACCCACCAGTGACCATTATTTACAAAATTCAGGGAAAACAAAAGCAACCATTCTCTGGGTAGCTACACCACCAAGTTTTTAAAGGAGCAAGAGTAAACATGAAAGAATTTAAAGTGGAAAACGACTATATTATAGATTTAAAACATATTACAAAAGCATATGGTGATAATACGGTTTTGGATGATATTAATATGTATATCAGACGTAACGAGTTTTTAACACTACTTGGTCCAAGTGGTTGTGGAAAAACAACTTTACTTAGGATTATTGGTGGATTTGAAGAGTGTTCAGAAGGTGAAGTACTCTTTGAAGGTAAGAATATTGCAAATTTACCACCATACAAAAGAAAAATTAATACCGTATTTCAAAAGTATGCCCTTTTTCCACATATGAACGTGGAAGAAAACATTGCTTTTGGTTTAAACATCAAGAAGATGGACAAGAAAGTCATCGAGCAAAAAGTAAAAGAAATGCTAGAGCTTGTTAACTTAAAAGGCTATGAAAAACGTTCAATAGATTCTTTAAGTGGTGGACAACAACAACGTATTGCAATTGCAAGAGCACTCGTTAATGAACCAGAAGTTTTACTCTTAGATGAGCCACTTGGAGCCCTTGACTTAAAACTTAGAAAAGGGATGCAAGCTGAACTAAAACGTATTCAACAAAAAGTTGGAATCACCTTTATCTTTGTAACTCATGACCAAGAAGAAGCACTTAGTATGTCTGATACCATCGCTGTTATGGATGGTGGAAAAATCCAACAAATTGGTAGTCCAGTGGATATCTATAATGAACCTAAAAATGCTTTTGTAGCAGACTTTATTGGAGAAAGTAATATCTTAGAAGGGTTAATGAAGAAAGATTACCTTGTGAAATTCCAAAATGTAGATTTTGTTTGCGTAGATGCTGGATTTGGTGACAATGTTGCAGTAGATGTCGTGATTCGTCCTGAAGATATTAAATTAGTTAAAGCAGAAGAAGGTATGTTAAAAGGTAAGGTTGAGTCAGTAACCTTTAAAGGTGTACATTACGAAATAATGATTGTAGAAGAAGGATATACTTGGATGGTTCATTCAACAGCTATGGCTCGTGTCGGTGAAGAAGTAGGGTTGGTGATTGCACCAGAAGATATCCATATTATGAAAAGGAGATAGAAGATGAATAGAAAATCTTTGGCGTATCCGTACTTGATTTGGGCAGCGATTTTCATCATCGTACCCTTATTTTTAATTGTTTATTTTAGTTTTTTCTCAAATGGAAGTTTTTCTTTAGAAAACTACCAAAAGTTTATGGAAGATTATTATATTGCAGCTATGATGCGCTCTATAGGCTTTGCATTTATTAGTACTGTAATTTGCTTATTATTAGCGTACCCCCTTGCTATGATCTTAGCAGGAAAAAATATGTCTAATAAAAGTATTATTTTATTACTAGTTATTTTGCCTATGTGGATGAATTCACTACTAAGAACCTATGCATGGGCAAATCTATTAGAAAATAATGGAGTGGTTAATAACTTATTAAATGCCATGGGTCTTCCTTCAGTTAAATTTCTTTATGGAAATGGAGGCGTTATCTTTGGTATGGTTTATAATTTCTTCCCATTTATGGTGCTTCCAATCTATAACGCGTTAGCTAAGATTGACCATAAGTTAATTGAAGCTTCCTATGACTTAGGGGCAAATAAGGTAACAACCTTTAGAAAAATCACCTTACCACTTAGTATGCCTGGTGTTATTACAGGGATTATCA
>JAHLFQ010000092.1 GCA_018883705.1 Candidatus Cellulosilyticum pullistercoris | reverse complement strand
TATAAAATATTTTTTATGCGTCAAGAGTTGGAAGCTCTGCTAATGCTGCATAATAGCGAGCGGCAACACGGTCCCAGTTAATAAGATTAAAGTAATCTTCAATATAAGCATCACGCTCATTTTGATGTTTGAGATAATAAGCATGTTCCCAAACATCAATTGGAAGAAGAGGAATGGTGCGAAGAGGAACAGGTGTATTTTGATTACCAGTTGTTACAATAATTAGTCTGCCATAGGGATTTAAAACAAGCCAAGCATATCCTGAACCAAAGACGCTATCAGCTGCAGCTGTTAAACCGAGCTTGAGATTTTCAAAAGAACCAAATTGTCTATTGATGACTTCTGCAAAATCACCTGTAGGACGATTTGCATTATTAGGTCCAATAATTTTCCACATAAGGGAGTGATTGTAGTGACCACCTGCATTATTCGTTACCTGAGTCTGGATATCACTAGGTAAACGATCTGGGAAAAGCAAAAGTTGATCTAAAGTGGCGCCATAAAACTCTGGGTGTCTTGAAAGTGCAGCATTAAGACTATCCACATAGGCTTTATGATGTTTATTATGATGGATACGAAGTGTCTTTTCATCAATATAAGGTTCGAGCGCATTGTAGTTATATTCAAGTGGAGGGAGTTCGAAAGGCCCAGTTGCTTCAGCGTTCATATTAATAGCGTTGTCTGCAGCATAAAGAGCATTAAGTAATGCAGGTTGAGAGATGACAGGTGCATCATTTGGGATAGCATCAGCAGTATTATATAAAAAAGTATTGTCGCTATTAAAATCCATTCTGTAGGGTGGGATTTTTCTTAATGTTGGATTTTTGCAGCCATTATTAGAGGAGGAAGCTTTCTTGATGCCAGAATAGGCTGCTGTAGATAAAATTAATAGATTAATTAATTGATTATTAGATTTCATAGTTAGTGCCTCATGAGAAAATTTTCCAATAATATCATATTAACCAAAGTCAGTTTTTGCGCATAAAAAATAAATATAATCTAAAATAGTTTTAAAAAAGAGACAATACAAGTAAAAGGACTTGCATTGTCTCAGATTATTTTTGATATCTATTAAGATGAAAGACGCTGACTGTGCATTTCTAAAAGTTGATAAAAATTAGGGAAAGAGATAGAGACACAGTCAGAATTTTTAAGTGTGCATGGAGACTGGGCATTACATGCAGCAATAGTTAAAGCCATTGCAATACGGTGGTCATGATAACTTTCTAAGGTTGCGCCAGTGAGTGGGTATCCGCCATCTATAATCATACCATCTGCTAGAGGTGTGATGTGAGCACCCATCTTGCTTAGTTCTGTGTGAAGGGTTTCAATACGGTCTGATTCTTTAACACGAAGTTCAGCTGCATCCTTAATATAAGTTTTACCTTCTGCAAAGAGAGCTGCCACTGCAATAGCTGGAATTTCATCAATTAAAGTAGGAATAATATCACCTTCAACAGTGGTACCATGTAGTTTAGAATAACGTACACGCATATCACAGATAGGCTCACCACATACTTCTTTTTCATTAAAACAAGTAATATCACCACCCATAGTAAGAAGCACATCTAGGATGCCACGACGGGTAGGGTTAATGCCTACATTTTGAATGACAAGGTCACTACCAGGTGTGATAAGACCAGCTACCATAAAGAAAGCAGCGGAAGAAATATCACCAGGTACCACGATATCTGTTGCATAAAGCTCTTTGCAAGGCTCGATGGTCACTGCTGTACCTTCTCTGGTAACAGTAGCACCAAATGCTGTAAGCATACGTTCGGTATGGTCTCTTGAGATAGCAGGTTCAATCACAGTAGTAGGCCCGTCGGCATAAAGTCCAGCTAGTAAAATAGAGGACTTAACTTGAGCACTAGCAACAGGAGAATGATAGCAAATACCTTTAAGGGCATGAGGATGAATGGTCATAGGGCAAAAGTTATCTTCTTTTGCTTCTAAGGTGGCACCCATCTCGCTTAAAGGTTTAATGATACGTTTCATTGGTCTTTTTTGAATCGAAGCATCACCTGTTAATGTAGTAGAAAAGGCTTGACCGGATAAAATACCAGATATCAGCCTAACGGTTGTACCACTATTACCACAGTCTAAAATATCTTCTGAAGGCGTTAAACCATGAAGACCTTTACCTTCTATCGTAACTGTATCTTCCTCGATTTGTATATTCACACCTAATTTTCGAAAGCAATTAATGGTAGATAAGCAGTCATCTCCCATTAAGAAATTAGAAATGTGTGTTGTGCCTAAGGCAAGACTACCAAACATTACACTTCGGTGAGAAATGGATTTATCAGAAGGGATAGAAAAAGTACCTTCAAGTTTTGTAATAGGTGTTATAAGCATAAAAACCTCCTTTAATAATAAAGTAATATTTAATAATATAGCGTGTAGCGGTGTCTAGATAGAATTTCAGTAGCCATAATTAAATCTGCTTTGTTAGAAAATAAGATTTTAATAACACCTACATCAAATTCTCGATCACTCATGACACTTAAGTTTTTAATGTTAATATGATGATCACTTAGAAGTGTTGTGATTTTAGCAATGATACCAGGTTCGTCTTTAGCATCGACATGAAGTGAAAAACGTTTAGTAAGTTCACTACTTGACGCGCCTTCAGGGAATGTATTGCGATAAATACGTGCCGTATCAAAGAAACTATAGAGTTCATCTTCAGAATCTCGTTCTAAGATTTCTAAAAAATGTTCTAAAATAGCTTGATAGCTTTGAAAGACTTTTTGAATTTGTTTTTTATTACTTAAACAAATACTTGTCCAAATATCTGGATTAGAAGAAGCAATGCGTGTTAAGTCTTTAAAGCCACCTGCAGCTAAAGCATGTAGGTAAGCATTTTCCCCATCATTATTTCTTACCAGATGCACTAGGCTGCTAGCAATGATATGTGGTAAGTGACTGATATTTGCCGTAACAAAGTCATGGTAAGAAGAAGAGAGAATCAGTGGAATGGCACCCATACGTTCAATTAACTTTTGGAGAATAAATAAGATAAATTCAGGTGTATCCCCTTGTGGTGTAAGCATATAGTAAGCATTTTCAAAAAGATGACTAGAAGAAGCAGCATATCCAAAGCGTTCAGAACCAGTCATAGGATGTCCACCTACATAATAAACACGTTTTTTTGAAGTACTTGTATACTGATTAATCTCTTTTACAAGTTCATATTTTGTACTGCCAACATCTGTAATAATACAGTCATTTGGTAAGTATGGCAAAAGTTCACATACTAAATTGGCTATATTATGAACAGGAATACAAATAAATACAACACTACAATTTGAAAAGCCAGTTTGTAAATGAGGGGCAATAGTGTCAATAACACCATCATCATAAGCTGATTGTAAATCAGATTTATTGGTATCATAACCAATGATATAACTATTTTGTGCATGAACTTGTTTAATTGCCTTTGCGATAGAGCCCCCAATAAGGCCAAGTCCAATAATACCTATATTCATTAAAACCTCCTGGTTTGGAAAAATTATGACAAATTTATATTTTAAAGTTTATTTAAAACATTATATAGTTTTTTTGTGTAGTTGTATACTGTATCTTAAGAAAAATTATGCCTTAGACATAAGAGTTACAAAAAATAGTTTGTTTACAATGAAAAAGACAAGAAAGATGGAATCGGCCATTTTTCTTGTCTTTTTCATTGTAAGGGTACTTATTTAACCATGTAAATGTGAAATATCACAATAACTTGGGATACCGTTTGCATAAGAAAGCAGTACTTCTCCTTGAATCAATGGACGAAGGTAATCAATGGCTTCATCTGTAAGGTCATTACCGCGCTCATTAATCCAGCTAAGTGGTATCGTCTTTTCTTGATTTGCAATAGCAGCAATATCATAGGCAAAGGTTTCAATTTGATAAGGTGCATTTGAGATGCGTTTATAGCAAAGCATTTTAGCTGTTTCACCTTGTGCACCTAAAGTAGCAGCAGCTTTACCAATACGAACGGCTTCATCTAAATCAGTTTTTGAAGCGATATGGCTTGCTGAACGTTGAAGAACATTGAGTTCAATAGAGCGGACTTTACAGCCAAGTTCAGCTTTAAGGACATTTTCTAAAGTTTTCCCTGCCCCACAAAGTTGTTTGTGTCCAAAGGCATCTACCGCACCACTGGATGCAGAAATATAGCGTCCCTCTTCATCTTTAATACCTTCTGAAACAGCAATAATGACATTCTTACGCTGAGCTTTAATGGCTTTAACATCTTCAATAAAACGCTCAACACTAAAGCTTACTTCAGGTAAATAAATGAGATCAGGTGCAGGAGAATAGCTTGTACGGGCTAAAATAGAGGCAGCAGTTAGCCAGCCTGCATTACGCCCCATGATCTCTACAATAGTTACAGATGGAATATCGTAAATATAAGTATCATGAGCAATTTCTAAAAGAGAAGTAGCCACATATTTAGCAGCACTTCCAAAACCAGGTGTATGATCGGTAAGTGGCAAGTCATTATCAATGGTTTTTGGAATACCAATCACATTGACTGCTTTTCCATTAGCTTTAGCATAATTAGAAAGCTTAAGGACTGTATCCATAGAATCATTTCCACCAATATAAAAGAAAGTACGAATGTCATGAGCTTCAAAAAAGTTGAAGAGATCTTCGTAAATAGTTCCTGATTCTTCACAATTAGGAAGTTTAAAACGGCAAGAACCTAAATACATGGCTGGTGTATGTGTAAGCTGATCAAGAGCATCTTGTGTTTGAAATAAATCAGAAAGGTCAAGCACCTTACCTTGTAAGAGCCCTTCGATTCCATTTACCATACCATAAACCTTGTTATAAAGGTCATTTTCTAAAATACCTTGTAATACACCACTAAGTGAAGCGTTAATTGCAACTGTAGGACCACCAGACTGTCCAATAATACAGTTTCCTTTGTGTTTCATGAGAGTATCCCCTTTCGAGCACTTTTAATTATCACCACTTATCATAGCAAAAGATAGTATTATGGTCAAATAATAGCGAATTTAATCGAATAATCATAAATTTGAAGATAGAAAAATAGTATATACCTATCTATTAGGAGGCGAATTTGCTTTTTAGGCTTTTAGCTTGACAAAATTGTTTGGCTTGATAAAATAAGACTATATAACATAAAAGCTATGAAAATGCATAGTAGAAAATAAGTATTCCATAAGAGAGAAGGTATCATCGGCTGGAAGTACCTTTAGGCACTGGTTATTTTTGAATTTCACATTGGAGCTTTACCTTTGAAAAGATAACTTTGGAGAATGTAAGATTTGATTAGAAGGTAACGGTAGCTACGTTAGAGCTAGATGAGTGCTTATATTTGATTAGAATATAAGAATCAGGGTGGTAACGCGGAGAGTTGGCTTCGTCCCTTTTATTTAGGGACGGAGCTTTTTTATTTCTTAAAAACTATCCAATTTAAACGCTAGGAAAGGAGTTTAGTGAGATGAAAGATAAATTAGAGGTGATTAAGCATAGCGCTATAGCAAGCATTGAAACAGCCGATTCACTTGCTACATTAGAAGAACTTCGTGTTCAATATTTAGGTAAAAAAGGAGAACTAACAGCAGTTCTTAGAAATATGAAGGATTTAAGCAGTGAAGAAAGACCAATTATTGGTCAACTTGCCAATGAAGTGCGTGCTGAAATTGAGCAAAGCTTAGTAGGTAAGAAAACCGCTTTAGAAGCAGCGGAGCAAAATAAAAAACTTCAAGAAGAGATTGTGGATGTAACTATGCCAGGTAAAAAACTACCTATGGGCCATATGCATCCTATTCAAAAAACACTTGAAGAAGTTAAAAATATTTTCTTAGGTATGGGTTATGAAATTGTAGAGGGGCGTGAAGTAGAAACAAGTTACTATAACTTTGATGCGCTTAACTTAGGAGAAGAGCATCCAGCACGTGATGAGCAAGATACATTCTATTTTAATCCACATTTAGTGCTTAGAACAGCTACTTCACCTGTTCAAGTTCACACAATGGAAAGCGAAGACTTACCTATTCGTATGATTGCACCAGGACGTGTTTATCGTTCTGATGAAGTGGATGCAACACACTCACCAGTCTTTAATCAAATTGAAGGGCTTGTTATTGATAAAAATATTACTTTTGGTGACCTAAAAGGTGTACTTGCTGAATTTGCGAAAGCACTCTTTGGGGATAAGGTACAAGTTAAGTTTAGACCTCATTACTTCCCATTTACAGAGCCAAGTGCAGAAGTGGATGTAACTTGTGTTTACTGTGGTGGTAAAGGTTGTAATGTATGTAAGGGAGAAGGTTGGATTGAAATTCTAGGTTGTGGTATGGTACATCCTAAAGTACTTGAAATGGCTGGTATTGATCCAACTGTTTATCAAGGTTTTGCATTTGGTGTAGGACTTGAGCGTATTACGATGCTTAAATATGATATCAATGACTTAAGACTATTCTATGAGAACGATGTACGTTTCTTATCACAATTTTAGGAAGTAGGAGGATACAAAGATGAATGTACCTATGTCATGGCTTAAACAATATGTTGATATAGACGTGGATACTAAGACCTTCGTAGACGCAATGACTATGTCTGGGTCTAAAGTAGAAGCGGTAGAAGAAAGTGGAAAAAATATTACAAAAGTAGTTGCAGGTAAAATTGTAAATGTAGAAGGACATCCAGATGCAGATCGTCTTCGCGTGATGCAAGTGGATATTGGAGCTGAAGAAAAATTACAAATCGTAACAGCAGCTGCTAATGTACAACTTGGAGATGTGGTGCCAGTTGCTTTAGATGGTGCAACACTTGCTGGAGATCTTAAGATTAAAACAGGTAAACTTCGCGGGGTAGTATCTCAAGGGATGTTCTGTTCAGTAGAGGAATTAGGTTTTGCAGAAGAAGATATTGAAGATGCACCACATGATGGGGTTTATGTATTTCTTAAAGATATACCAGCGCTTGGAAGTGATGTCAAACCATACTTTGGATTAGGTGAAGAAGTGGTTGAATATGAAATTACTTCTAACCGTGCAGATTGCTTTAGTATTTTAGGAATTGCAAGAGAGGCAGCAGCTACTTTTAATAAATCTTTTAAATTCCCAGAAATCACTGTAGAAGAAGTGGGTGGCAATGCAGAAGAAATGGCATCTGTGACAATTCATAATGCAGATCTATGCCCACGCTATGCAGCTAGAATTATTAAAAATGTAAAGGTAGGTCCATCTCCAAAATGGCTTAAAGAACGTCTTACATCAGCAGGGCTTCGTCCAATTAATAACATTGTAGATATTACGAACTACATGCTTCTTGAATTTGGTCAACCTATGCATGCTTTTGACTATGATAAATTAGCTGGCCATGAAATTCATGTAAGAAATGCAAAACCAGAAGAAAAGTTCGTTACTTTATTTGGTGATGAAGTGACTTTAGATGAATCAATGCTTGTCATTGCAGATGCTGAAAAAGCTGTAGCACTTGGTGGAGTTATGGGCGGTGATAACTCTAAAGTAACAGAAGAAACAACAACGATTTTATTTGAATGTGCAAACTTTAATGGATATAACATTCGTCAAACTTCTAAAAAGCTTAATTTAAGAAGTGACTCTTCTACTAAATACACAAAAGGCCTTGATCCAAATAATATTACATTAGCTCTTGAAAGAGCTGCTCAGCTCATTAATATGACAGGTGCTGGTGAAGTTGTAAGTGGTAAAATTGATGTTTATCCAAGAAAAAGAGAAATGATTACCATTCCTTATGATGTAGAATGGATTAATCAATTCTTAGGCATTAACCTTTCTGAAGATGAAATGCTTCGTCTCTTTGAAAGAGTAGAATTCATTCCAAATACAGGTAACAAAACAGTTACGATTCCTACTTTCAGAAGTGATGTGACTATGATGGCTGACCTTGCTGAAGAAGTAGCACGTTTATATGGATATGATAAAATTGAACCGACTTTAGAAAGAGCAGAGCCAACAAGAGGTTATAAAACTTTTGAACAAACAACTTGTGATGAGATTTATAAAGTGATGAGTATGTATGGTATCTATGGTGCGATGACTTATAGTTTCGAAAGTCCAAAAGTGTTCGATAAACTTTGTATTAAAGCAGAGAGCCCACTTCGAAATGCAATGCGCATTACAAATCCACTAGGTGAAGATTTCAGTATCATGCGTACAACAACTTTAAATGGACTTTTAACTTCACTTTCTACAAACTATAATCGTAGAAATCCAGAAGCAGCTCTTTATGAGATTGGTAAAGTTTATATTAAACCAGAAGTTGTAGGAGAAGCATCAACAGATCCTAAATATCTAGGCGAAAATGAATTGCCACAAGAAGTTAAGAAAATTACAGTAGGGCAATATGGTAAAAATGTAGACTTCTTTAGTATGAAAGGCTTTGTTGAAGGTTTAATGGAAGCACTCCATGTTGAGAAATTTGAGTTCAGCAGAAATAGCGAGCTTGAGTATATGCATCCAGGACGCACAGCAAATCTTATCATTAATGGTAAAAATGCTGGTTTCTTTGGAGAGATTCACCCACAAGTAGCTAAAAACTATGATCTTGATACACGTGTTTACGTAGCAGAGTTAGATTTAGAAACTATTCTTAACCATATTAATAAAAATCTAAGCTTTAAAGCACTTCCAAAATACCCAGCAACAACAAGAGATATTGCTATGTTAGTTTCCTCTGAAACTTTAGTTGGTGATTTAGAAAAAGTGATTAAACAACGCGGAGGTAAATTACTTGAGAGCGTTGAACTATTCGATGTTTATCAAGGAGAACAAATTGAAGCAGGTATGAAGTCAGTTGCTTACAAACTTGTATTTAGAGCTGAAGATCGTACGCTTGTAGATGAAGAAATTCAAAAAGCAATGAAGAAAATCTTAAATGGGCTTGAAATGAATTGTGGAGCTAAATTAAGAGATTAAGAAATGACTTTAATTTAATAAGTCAATTAAAGTAAATGCAAGGAACAGGTATCGCTTATCGTTACCTGTTCTTTTTGTTGTATGCTTTAGCTTAAAAAACCACCAGCTCTGCTGGTGAGAATTAAATACTTATAGTATAAAAATAAACCTCCAATGTTAAAATGATAAAGGTTCGCCAACCACATTAATAACAAAAGGAGGTTTAG
>JAHLFQ010000091.1 GCA_018883705.1 Candidatus Cellulosilyticum pullistercoris | reverse complement strand
ATTTACAAATATAGTGTGCTAAAACTTCGACGTCTACCTGATCTTCGCATGAGTGGGTAAATAAAAAGTTAAAATCTCCTACAAAAAGTTCCCTTATTCTTCTGCAATATTCTCGACCACCAGTGAAGACTTCCTTAGTCTTCATAGCATAGAACTTTCCGTTTAAGCAAATACGTACACCTACTATCACTTGCCTACAAGGACGCACATTACATAAAGTAACAGGTACTTTTAGCAAGTGACCTTCGTCTGTAATGCAAACCTGCTTTTCTATAGATTTAGCAATCTCACAGTTTTTGAAAACAATAGTGTCGTTGCAGTCCATCTTCCCTCCCCCTTTCTCCTTGCTTCTAAGGAAGTCCTCTCTATAGAATATGCAAGATGAGACAAAGTGCGACCTTTTCCAACAAACTTGTTCTTTTTACTTCATTAAAAGTAAAGGTTTTAATTGATTCTCAAAAACCCATTTAGGACTATATCTTTGCCTACATAGTGTTTTAGCAACTAGTATTTTATTTTTCCTTATTTCACTAATAATTTGTTTTGCATGTGCTTCATTATAGTCCTCTTCAGAAAAGGTATAATTTATAGTAATTATATTGTCAAAACCTCTTGCATCCCAATTCATAAAGTATGCCTCTATACTTTCTCCAAGTTCCCTTAAAGCAGGAACACTTTTATTAAGTACAATAAAATTCCCACGGCTAGCCGCTTCTAATACAGTAAGCCCAAAAGATTCTGCAAATGAAGGACAGATATAGAGATTAGATAGGGTAAACAAATCAAGGACAGCATTTCGATTAAGACCATTTGTAAAACCATAGTCACTAGTAAATATCACTTCCTCATTAGTAAGTCCACCTTGAGTGGCTATATTTCTTATCTTACTTTTGTATTGCTCTTGAGGGGTATCTGAGGCTGGAAATTCACAAAATATTACTTTTACGCTTAAAGCACTCACTCTTTTTATAGCTGCAGCAAGGATCACTATCTTTTCAAATTGTTTTGCTTCTGTAAACCGAGCAGGATAAACCATTAATATATCAGGTGAAATGAAATCCACTTGACTATACAGATACCTAACTTCCTCCCTCATATTTTCAAATAAATCCAAAGTATTATTAATCACATAGCACTTATCTCTACTTACCTGATATTGTCTTGATAATGCCTCTAAACCACATGCTGTTGGATAAGCATAAATCGTATTGGGCATTGGCGTATATCTTGCAGAATGTGGCCATTCAATATGCTTTCCTACTTGAGTTGTATCTGGCATAGAGTGAGTCATAGCGATAAACCTCAAATGAGGTAAATGCTGACTTGCATACCTCACGGCAAGGTTGTGTAATAAATGCCATCCTTGATAATGTATATCATGCATCATACAAACATCTACATCCTTTAACTTTTTAATTAAATCTTCACCCACTACACGTGCTTCTTCTAACAATGTAGAGTGAATAGGGACTTGAGGAGAGCTATAGTCTCTCCAATGAATCTGTGCACCCTGATAA
Organism: Candidatus Cellulosilyticum pullistercoris; assembly: GCA_018883705.1. Taxonomy (GTDB): domain Bacteria; phylum Bacillota; class Clostridia; order Lachnospirales; family Cellulosilyticaceae; genus Cellulosilyticum; species Cellulosilyticum pullistercoris. The sequence goes on along the minus strand of JAHLFQ010000091.1, from coordinate 8,456 downwards.
CGATTACAAACTTTAACCCACTCTATTCTTGGGTCTAGATAAATCCCACTCTTTTCCGATTCATTAATATCTTCACAAACCAATAATTTAACTGCTATCCCATCATCTAGTAGCATTCTGATATGCTCAGCTACTACATTGACAAGTGAATACGTACGTTCAAGTCCATTAAACATAGTTAATATCCCAACTTTCATAGTCCCCTTCCCTCCATTACGCTAAAAACCTCTAATTTTTAACCTTTATTTACAAAATATGAGCAACCCCTCTCTAATGTCACACCAAATCCACAATTTGTACTAAAGAATGAATGATTCACTAGAAAATCATAAACTAAAACATAAAAAAAATAGGATGATGGGCATCTGCTCATCATCCTATTTATCTAAAATCTCTTCTCTATTCTTTGCTACTACCAAGTTGCATTTCTACCCAATGATCTGTCACATGTCTTACATAGCGCCAACCACAACTTTCTAGCCATTCCATAGATACTTTATTTAAATCCCACTGTACAATCATTACTTAACCTCCACTTATGATTACTTATTTAAGTCTTGCCAGCCTTCTTTATTTTAATCCTTATAGAAAGTTAAATATTCCATTTGTACTTTTCCTGGGAAATACCTATTACTTTTTTATCACCATTAGGCATTTACATTAACTGATTCTTCAGATTCCTTACGACCTGTTACAAGTCTAATAATAAACTTACCTACCTCATTAATTACGACAATTAATGCTGCTGTTGCAATGATTTTAATCCACATCATTGCACTAAGTGGTACTGTGTTGAAGAAAGCATTAAAGATTTGTGTAAAGAGTAATTGTCCAATAGCTGTAATCGTAATGACTTTAAGTGCTGTCTTATTCGCAAAGAAATGAGGAATAATACTTCTTACACCAATTTCACGGCAGTTAAAGGCATTAAATAATGCACAGAATGCAAATAATCCGAATAATACAGTTTCCATTTCACTTGCGCCACCTTGCATAATTTCAGTACTTGCTCCAAGTGGATTAAAGAGCATTTGAATAATAATAATAGCTGAAACAATCACTGCATTAATGATAATAGATTTAAGCATAGTCTTAGTAATAATACTACTATTTCTATTAACTGGCTTACGATTAAGAACACTACGTCTTACTGGTTCAAGACCAAGAGCAAGTGCTGGTGGTCCATCCATAATAATATTTACCCATAATAATTGAATCGTTGTAAATGGCATTTCTTGACCTAAAAGTTGTGAAACAACAGCAATTAAGAACGCTACAACGTTTACTGTTAATTGGAACTGAATGAAACGTTGGAAGTTTTCATAAATACCACGTCCCCATTGAATACCTCTTACAATCGTGCTAAATGAATCGTCTGTTAAAATAATATCTGCTGCATTTTTACTAACCTCTGTTCCTGCAATACCCATAGCAATACCAACATCTGCTTTATGAAGAGCTGGTGCATCATTGATACCATCCCCTGTTACACCTACTACTTCATTATTTGCTTGTAATGCTTGCACTATACGCATTTTTGTTTCTGGTTTAGAACGTGCAACAATATTGATATCCATAATTTCTTTTTGTAATTCTTCGTCTGTTAAGGTATCAATATAAGATGATTCTACTGCTTTTTTACCACCATCTAAAAGACCAAGCTCAGCCCCAATGGCTTTAGCTGTATTAATGTTATCACCTGTAAGCATTTTAGTTGTCACACCAGCTTTTCTAGCTGTTAGAACAGCTTCCTTAACATCTTCTCTAAGTGGGTCACGAATACCTACAAAGGCATTGAAGATCATGTTCTCTTCTAAGATACGACTATCTGTAATCGTACCATCTGCTTCAATCGCATTATTTTTTTCTTCATCTGTTAAATATCTATATGCAAAACCTAAAGCACGCATTGCTTTTACTTGTAATTTTTCAATTTCAGCTAAAATAGCTGCTTTTTTATCAGCTGTAAGGCTAACCACTTCATTACCTTCACGAATAAAGTGACATGATTCAAGAAGGACTTCAGGTGCCCCTTTCATAAGAACAGCTGTTTTACCATTATGATTAATAATAGTTGTCATACGTTTAAGTTTTGAATCAAATGGAAGTTGAGAATGAATATGTGCCGCTTTTCTTTCTGCTCTATAGTCACGATCTTTGTAGTATAGAAGAAGTGCGCATTCTGTTGCACTACCTAAGTATTTGTACTCATTACCTTCTTTTTCAATATCAGCTGTTCCATTTAATAAACAGTTAAGATCAAATAAGCTCTCTCCTGCTTTTGGTGGTGTTGTTACATATTCACCATCCACATAAACTGTTTCTACAGTCATACGGTTTTGTGTAAGTGTTCCTGTTTTATCTGAACAAATAACAGAAATAGAACCGATTGTTTCACAAGCTTCTTTCTTTGTAACTAAGGCATTAATCTTAGCCATCTTTTGCATTGTAATAGCAAGTGTCATATTAATCATCGTTGGAAGCCCTTCAGGTACGGCTGCTACAATCAGTGCAATACATACGATAAAGGCTGTTTTAATGCCATCTACTGAACTTAAAAAGGCTGTAAAACTACTTGTATCAGGATGAACCTCACCATTTACAATCATTTTTACTGTCATGAAAATAAATAATAGAGCTGCAATGGCACTAGAAAATTTTGAAATAGTCGTTCCTAATCCACCTAATTTAATTTGAAGTGGTGTTTCACCTGCATCTTCATTTAGATTTTGAGCGATACGTCCCATCTCAGTGTTATCACCAATAGATGTAACTACAAAACTTCCAGTACCTTGTGCTACGAAAGTTCCACCAAATACCATGTTATTTTGTTTTGCTGGTACTGGATCTTGAATAATCGTTTCACCTTTATTATTTTTGATCTTCTCTAATTCTACAACAAGTTCAGCTTTTTTCGTAACATCATCTGCTTCACCTGTTAACATATCTTCCCTTACTTTAAGATTAACATTTTCAATAACACGTCCATCAGCAGGAATCATATCCCCTGTTGTAATGTGTACAATATCACCAGGTACAATATCTGACTTTAAGACACTTGTTACCTTACCATCTCTTATAACTTTAACTTCGATATCCTCTGTTAATTTAGAAAGTGCTTTAGCTGCTTTCTTTGATTTACCTTCTGTTACAATCCCAATAGTTACCCCTAATGCAACAGCTACCACAATACCAACTGCATCTGGAATCTCACCTACAAGTGCACTGATTCCTGCGGCAATGAGCAAAATAATAATCATTGGCTCTGAAACACCATCTTTTATGGCATCCCATAGTGTTTCTTCTTCTCCAGGTGTAAACTCATTTTTCCCGTATTTTTCTTGTCTTTGTTTCGCCTGAGAAGACGACAACCCTTGTTCCGAGTTTACTTGGAATTCTTCTAATACTTTTTCTTTGGGTTCATTAAAGTATTTCATTATCCACAACCTCTCCTTTTTTTCATATTAATCCATCTACAACATTTTTCATAAGGAGAAAATAGCCATAATCCTAAAAATAATCTATTTTCTATTATTAATAAAGAGCTAACAAAAAAACGGCGAGACTTATACACTTTACAGTATATAAGTCTCGCCGTTTAAGATTAAACCAGAATTAAATTCATGATGTTGACTTAATCACACAAAATGTGCCGACTACTCCCCTATGAAACACGTTATAAATTTGTCCTTATTATAGCATTGGTTTCTTTTATATGCAATAGTTTTATAAATAATATTTACAAGTACTTTCTTTCTAATTCTTCTAATAAAGCTTTGTAGGTTGCTTGTGTACCTCTCTTCATAGCTTCTTCTTCAAAGAGCTTGGTCTTTTCATGAACTTCTTCTAAAGTTTCTTTAGATAACTGTCTTTCTCCAAAGGTATATACTACTTCATTTTCTTTAGCAATATGCCTTGTTAATAGGTGTGTATAACTAACGGCATTAGCAATGACATCTACCTTACTTTCCTCATCTCCAGACTTTACACGTTCAAGTGCTTCTTTTAGATCACTCATATATAATCGTCCTAAGTCATGCTCTACTAGCATCCCATTTCTAATAAGCTTTTGTCCAAGAGCTCCTAATTCTTCTTCCATAGCTTTAAATAAAAATTTTTCTTCTTTTCCATGATGATGGTCATCTGCATAATTTTTAACAAAGTCTATCATTTGATAAAAGTCTTCGTAGCAAATGGCTTCTCCCTGCATGATCCCTAGACACGCCTTGCGAATGACTTTAAGCATCCTACTAATTAACTCATGTTCTTCAACCATTAATGCAATACTATTCATCTTATTCACCTCTTTTTAGGGCATATGTTCTTTCATCTTGCTCTTCAAAGGTTAAACCTACTGCTTTTGCCAAACCTTTAAGCCATGCTTTTCTTAATTCATAGTAGTTTTTAATATCACCGCCTACTTCTTTCCAGTAGTGCTCATGAACACAAAAACTTCTTTTCCAAATCACTTCATCTACTTCTTGCTTGATAATCTGAATAGCATGGTCACAAGGCATCCCATCTAATAAACTATCTGATATAGCTTTATAAACCCTTGGCACAGTTAATCCTTCTTCTCTAACTAGCTCTTCTCCTACCAGCTCTCCATTTTTATAAAAAATATTTTCTAGTTCATTCATATTCTCTTTATTTTGTGTAAGTAACTGTGTAACAGCTTCTGCCAGTTTATATTCTACTCTTGAAACTTTATCTTGTAACCATCCATGAATATTATCTTCATCAATAATCTCCTCTAAAGGACGTGAGTCAAACTCACCATAGGTACTATTTAACTTACTTTCAAGATCTGTTATCCCCTTATCCTTTGCTAAGGCAGTCACTTCTTCTACTAATTGTTGTTGTAATGTAATTTTTCCATAAAGCCAGTAGTGAATAGGTCCTAAAAACGCGCTCATTATCATTTCTCCTTTTCATATATCTATGAGTTAGATTTTATTTATTTTTACTAAAATAGTTCCCTATAGGCTATTCTATAAGGAACTATTTTAACGCTATACGTTATTATTCTCCAATTAAAACTTTTAAATCATCTTCTACAGTACCAATACCTGCAATCCCAAAGTTTTCTACTAAAACTTTTGCTACATTAGGTGAAAGGAATGCTGGAAGTGTTGGTCCAAGGTGAATATTTTTTACACCAAGGTAAAGTAATGATAATAAAACAATCACTGCTTTTTGTTCATACCATGCAATGTTATAAGCAATTGGAAGTTCATTAACATCTTCAAGTCCAAATACTTCTTTTAATTTAAGTGCGATTAATGCTAATGAGTAAGAATCATTACATTGACCTGCATCTAATACTCTTGGAATACCGCCAATGTCTCCTAAATCTAATTTGTTGTATTTATATTTTGCACAACCTGCTGTTAAAATAACGGTATCTTTTGGAAGTGCTTTTGCAAAATCTGTATAGTAGTTTCTTGACTTAGCTCTACCATCACATCCTGCCATAACAACAAACTTTTTAATGGCACCAGATTTAACAGCTTCAACTACTGTATCTGCAAGTGCAAATACTTGTTCATGAGCAAAACCACCAACAATTTCTCCTGTTTCAATTTCTGTTGGCGCTGCACATTTTTTAGCCATTTCAATGATTTCTGAGAAATCTTTTTGGCTTCCTGCTTCACCAGGAATGTGTTTACATCCAGCATAACCTGCTGCACCTGTTGTAAACAGTCTATCTTTATAAGAATCTTTTGGAGGAACGATACAGTTTGTAGTCATTAAGATTGGTCCATTGAAGCTTTCAAACTCTTCTTTTTGTTTCCACCATGCATTACCGTAATTTCCTACTAAATGTTTGTACTTTTTAAGTTGTGGATAGTAGTGTGCTGGTAACATTTCAGAATGAGTATAAACATCTACGCCTGTTCCTTCTGTTTGAATAAGTAGCTGCTCAAGATCACTTAAATCATGTCCTGACACTAAGATACCAGGATTCTTTCCTACTCCAATATTAACTTTTGTTATTTCTGGATTACCATAAGTAGATGTATTAGCTGTATCAAGTAATGCCATACCATCTACTCCTACTTTACCAGTTTCTAAAGTTAAACTTACTAACTCGTCTACTGATAAACGATCATCTAACATTTTAGCTAATGTAGCTTGCATGAAGGCATCAATTGCTTCATTATCATATCCTAAGGCGTTAGCATGTTTTGAGTAAGCTGATAATCCTTTTAAGCCGTACGTAATTAATTCTCTTAATGAACGAATATCTTCATTAGATGTAGCTAACACCCCTACTTCAGGTGCATTAGCTTTTTGAACCATTTCTTCTTTTGAAGAAGCGTTCCATAATGCTGCTTCAGATAAGCCTTCTTTATTGTCTAAGCCTTTCATAAGCTCATTTCTATAATCTAATGTTTCTTTTACTCTTGTATAAAATACTTCATCGTCGAAGTTAGCATTTGTAATCGTTGTAAATAAATTTAAGGTAATAAAGTGATTCATTTCCTTCGTTACTTCTTTACCTTCACTGCGAAGTCTTGTTGTTACTTCTGATAATCCTTTTGTCGCATAGATCAGTAAGTCTTGCATATTTGCAAGTTCTGGACTCTTTCCACATACACCTACCTTTGTACATCCAGTACATCCAGCAGTCTCTTGACATTGATAACAAAACATTTGATTGTCCATTTTCTTACTCCTTTTATTCTGATTTTTATTTTTTGCTTTCTTAACTCTTACTCATCATAATACAAAAGAAAAACAAAATATGTTGCTACGGCTACATTTTTTGCCTTATCGAAAAACTCCTTGACATTGAAGTTTATGTCTCATACTATACAAGAAAGCAAATAAATGTATTTATGCCAAACATACCAAAATAAAAGAAAGGCTATTTATGGAATTTACTAATACTCAATTAAACATTTTAGCTCAATGTGCGCTATTTAAAAATATTACAAAAGAAGAACTTACAAGTCTTTTGCCTTGTTTAAAGCCTCTTATCCACACTTATACTGAAGATACCATCATCTTTACCCAAGGTACTACGATTCAATACATTTATGTCATTCTCGAGGGTCAGGTAGAGATTGCAAAGGAAAACTTTGTAGGACAAAAAAATATCGTTTCACTCCTATCAGCGGGTAAGCTTTTCGGTGAAGGGGTTGTTTGTACCTCACATCGTATCAGTCCTGTCTCTGCCCTTGCTCTTGAAGATACCAAGGTTTTACTTATTCCTTACGAGCGTATTGTCGCAAGCTGTGAACGTAACTGTACCTTTCATCATAGCATTGTCTATAATATGATGCGTCTACTTGGGGAGAAAAATTATCATCTTAATATTAAGATGGATTTACTTCTTCTAAAAGGAATGCGTGAAAAATTAGCTACTTACTTATTAGCAGAGGCCAAGACATGTCAAAATACTTCATTTACCTTACCCCTTAACCGCAATCAACTTGCAGATTATCTAAACGTATCAAGACCCTCTATGTGCCGTGAACTCAAACGTATGAAAGATGAGGGGCTTATAGACTATTATCAAAATAGCTTCAAACTTTTAGATTTGAAACGTTTACAAAATGCTTTACTTTATGAAAAATCCTAGTTATATAAACTTTCATTTTCATAGATTCTTATTTTTTATCATAAGATATTGGTGTAATCTTTTTAAGGAGTTTATATTATGGAAAAACTTTTCTCTACCTATACACCTGATAAACCTGATGCTTATGCCAATCTTATAGGTGGCCCTCTTGCACCCAATCTTGAAGGAGATATCTTCTTATATCAACTTGAAAATGGTGTCTATATTAGAGCTTTTATTAAAGGTATTCCCCCTTCAACGGCTTCTAACTTCTATGGCTTTCATATCCATCAGACAGGTGACTGTGCTATAGGTAACTCTACTAATCCTTTTGTAGCAGCAGGGGACCATTTTAATCCTACTGATGAGACACATCCTAGTCATGAAGGTGACTTACCTCCTATTTTATCTGCTCATGGCATTGGTATTTTATCTGTCTATACAGATCGATTTATGCTAAATGATGTGATAGGTAAATCTTTTATTCTTCACGAAAAATCAGATGACTTTACGACGCAGCCTAGTGGCAATTCTGGCGTACGACTAGCTTGTGGTATCATTGTTCCCTACAAGTAGTCATCTTTTTATCTTATAATTCACCTTGTTTAATTCGTGTTTTAAGATCTATTACTTTTTCTTCAATCATTCGAGCTGTATATTTAAATGCTTCATCCTCTTTACCTGATGGGTCTTCTAACCCCCAGTCTTCCCTATGCTTACAAGGCAGAGTTGGACACTGTACATTACAGCCCATTGTTATGACAATATCAACCTCTGGTATATCTTTAAGTAATTTGCTATATTGCGTTTCATTCATATCAATATGATATAATTCCTTCATTATTCTTACCGCATCTTGATTAATTTGTGGCTTAACCTCTGTTCCTGC
>JAHLFQ010000090.1 GCA_018883705.1 Candidatus Cellulosilyticum pullistercoris | reverse complement strand
ATGGAAGAAGAATTCAGGCGGCTATGTGAATTTCATAGGAGAAATGAAGAAGAGTTAGTGGAGAAGTTCTATAGTATTGCAAAAGATATGATTCAAAAAGAATATGAAGAAGATAAAGTAAAATGAGTGAGCCAAGCATAAAACTAGGCTCACTCATTTTGTTTTTTTCTTATTTGTATTTATAAGGTGATTCATGTAAACTAAAGATGTATGCAATATAAAAACATTATAATATAAAAGAATTATAGTAAATCAAAAATAAAGAAATAGAAAGAGTGATTAGATGAACGCTCCTTTATATAATGAATTAATGGCATATAGCAACTCAAAGTTAGCTTTTCATATGCCAGGACATAAATTTGGGACAATTGCGGATTTAAATAAATTAAATTTATCATCTTTAGATAATACAGAAGCTATAGGAATGGATAACTTATACGAAGCAAATGGTATTATCAAACAAGCTATGAATCTTATGGCTGATTTTTATGGTGCTAAAGAAACAGTCTTTTTAACCAACGGTTCAACAGCAGGAATACTAGCTAGTATACTAGCAACTTGCAAAGAAGGAGACAAGCTCATCATAGCTAGAAATGCGCATCATAGTGTATGGAGTGCTTTAGTATTAGCTGGAGTTACACCTATTTATATAAGTCCAGTATATTTAAGGGAAGAAGATATATTGGGGGAAATAACGGCTCAGACTGTAGAAGAAGCATTTATTAAATATCCTGAGGCAAAAGGGGTACTGATAGTAAGTCCTACTTATGAAGGAATTGTTTCAGATATTAAAGCTATTGCAGCGGCAGCACATAAATATGATAAATTATTAATTGTTGATGAGGCACATGGGGCTCATTTTGTATTAGGGAATAGTTTTCCTATAAGTAGTACAAGAAGTGGAGCAGATCTTGTTATTAATAGTATGCATAAAACATTACCAGCATTAACTCAAAGTGGGCTTCTACACATATGTTCTAATAGAGTTAAATACGAAGCAGTAATAGAAGCTTTACGAATGATACAGACAAGTAGCCCATCTTATATTATGATGGGACTTATGGATTATATTAGATGCTATATTTTGGAGCATCATATGCTTATTAAAAGGCAATACATTGATGAACTAATTGCTATGAGAATGAGATTAAGAAATAATCTTAGGGTACTGAAGTTAATAGAAAAGGCACCTGAGTTTTATGATAGAAGTAAAGTAATTATTTCAACTTCCTATGCTAGCATTAATGGATATGAATTAGCTGATCTACTTAACAAACATTTTAGCATTGTAGTAGAGGCAGCATTAGATAACTATATTATATTAATGACGACTATGGCAGATCAAAAGGCTACTTTAGAAAGGTTAGAACAAGCATTACAAAGAATAGATAATAATTTGTATGCAACTAATAGAAGAGCTAATATTAATTCATTTATGATGCAATCTATAAGCTTAGGAGAAGCACCAAGAAAAATTTTCTATGGTAAAAAAGAATGGAAAATGAGTAGTGAATGTCAAGGAAAGAGATCAGTTAAAAATATTATGCTATACCCACCAGGCATTCCATTAGTATGTATTGGAGAGATGATTGAGGACAAGCATATCAACCTCATTAATCGATTTAAAGATAAATTGCAGGGTATTCAAATAATGAATAACGAAGTCTATTTAGAAGTTAGTGAGGAAACAAAAGAAGGATAGGTTGAGAGAGTCATGGGTAAAATATTTTGTTTAATGGGAAAAAGTAGCTCTGGTAAGGATACCATATTTAAAAATTTAATAAATGAAGAAGCATTAAAGCCAATTGTTTCTTATACAACAAGACCGATGCGAATAAATGAAGTAGAAGGTAGAGAGTATCATTTTATTAATAAAGAAACATTAGATTTATATGAAGCAGAGAATAAGGTAATAGAACAGCGTGTTTATCAAACAGTACATGGGCCATGGCATTATGCAACCATAGATGATGGACAAATAAATTTAAAGACAACGAATTATATCATTATTGTTACGCTAGAAGCTTATAATAGTCTTGTAAAATATTTTGGACAAGAATACATTATACCCATTTATATTGAAGTAGAAGATAGTATACGTTTAGAAAGAGCTATTAGTAGGGAAAGAAAACAAATCAACCCCAACTACGAAGAAATCTGTAGACGCTTTTTAGCAGATAGTGTAGATTTCAGTAAGGAAGCATTAAAAGAGGCTCATATTCAGTCATTTTATCAAAATATAAATTTAGAAGATTGTATGAAGAATATTAAAAAGGATATCTATAAACTAATATAGAAAACAGGTCGATATAAGCATAAGAATATGGATTAAAAAATAAATGGATGGATATCCTTTAAAAGTGAATGTTTTCAATTGTTATAGCACCTTACCATAGTATGAAAATACATGGGAATAAATAGAGTAGGGGAGAGATGCACATGGCAGGTATGCAAATAAGCGATATTAAAATGCCAACTCTAAGAGAGATTCCTACAGGCGATCATGTAAAAGCAGAGAAGAGTTTTAAATTTACATTATTAAGCCAGATAGAGGCAGGAGAACTTCAAGATAAATTAACGGAGATGATAGAAAATATCACCAATCAAGGAAAGAAGATAGCTGAACATATGGATATCAGGGATTTAAAAATGTACCGATCAATGATATCAAATTTTTTTAATGAAGTAGTGGCTAATTCACATCAATTTTCTAGAGAGAATTTTCTAGATCGTCGTGGCAGACATAGAGTTTATGGGATCATTAGACAAGTAAATGATAAGTTAGATGAATTAGCTAAGGAGCTCATTAGTTCAGAAAAGAACCAAGTAGAAATCCTAGAGCGTATTGGAGAAATTCAAGGGTTAGTATTAGATATTGCAACTTAATGTTCGTGAAGGCTTCACGAACATTTTCCATATTAGGAAGGGTTTATTATTTCAAAGAGTTTAATTCATGTAAATATACTTAATAAGTGGGATATATTAGAAAGAAATATTTAGATAGAATAGAAGGAGTTAGGATGGAAGCATTTGAAAAAATCATAGGTAATGAAGATGCAAAAACTTATTTTAAGAAGGCAGTGAGAGAAAACCAATTATCACATGGCTATATATTTGAAGGAGCTTATGGTGTTGGAAAGAATACTTTTGCAACAGAGCTTGCAAAGCTTATTTTATGTGAGCAAAAAGAAGGGGATAGACCATGTAACCAATGTAAATCATGTTCTATGATTAATGCTGGTACACATCCTGATGTAATTCAAATAGAGAAAGATACGAAAGTTACTAAGGTAGAAACCATTAGAGAAAATATTGTACGTGAGATGGATATTAAGCCTTATCAATCAGATTATAAAATTATCATAGTTAAAGCAGCAGACAGTATGAGCGTACAAGGTCAAAATGCCATATTGAAAACTATTGAAGAACCACCTAGCTATGGAATTATTATCTTGGTTTGTGAAAATTTATCAAGCTTACTGCCTACTATTAAATCTAGGTGTATAGTTGTGAGGTTTAATCCCATCCAGAAGGAACAAATGAGGGATTATTTACAGCGTAAGGGTATTACTGGCATACAACAAGAAGTACTTGAAAAACTTTCAAATGGTAGCATTGGTGTGATCAATGATATTCTAGAAGATGAAACGTATTTGGAAATTAGAAAACAGAGTATTAATTATTTAGATCGTTTAGAAAAAGCTCAGATTATGGAGCTCTATGAAATCGTTAAAGAGATGACAGAGGATAAAGAAAATATAGAGCGTATACTAGAATTTTGGTTGCTATGGTACAGGGATATTGCAGTGGTTAAAGCTACAAATAATGATGATGTATACTATAAAGATTACCAGCAACAGTTGTTGGACATGTCTTCTAAATTAACGTATAATAAAGTTAGTCAAAATATAGAATTTATTAAAAGTGCAATTTTAGATGTAAGACAGAATATATACAGTACGTTTGTTATAGAAAATTTATTATTAAAATTAAAGGAGAGGAAGAAATGATAACAGTCATTGGCATAAGATTTAGACGAGCCGGTAAAGTTTATTACTTCGCACCAGAAGATAATGTTATATATCATCAAGGCCAACATGCAATAGTAGAGACTGCAAGGGGTATTGAGTATGGAGAGGTTGTTATTTCTAACAAAGAAGTTGAAGACACAGAAGTTGTTCAACCTCTAAAAAAAGTAATTCGATTAGCTACACCTGAAGATGATGAGAAATATAAACAAAATAAAATAAAAGAAAAAGAAGCATTTTTTATTTGTAAGGAGAAAATTATTAAGCATAAGCTTGATATGAAACTTATTGATGTGGAATATACCTTTGACAACAATAAGGTACTATTTTATTTTACCTCTTATGAGAGAGTGGATTTTAGAGAATTAGTAAAGGAACTTGCTTCTATTTTTAAAACACGTATTGAATTGAGGCAAATTGGAGTGAGAGATGAAACAAAAATGTGTGGCGGCATAGGTATCTGTGGACGTAGCTTATGTTGTAATTCATTTTTAGGGGATTTCCAACCTGTATCTATCAAGATGGCGAAAGAACAAAACCTTTCATTAAATCCAATTAAAATTTCAGGTATTTGTGGGCGCTTAATGTGCTGCCTCAAATATGAACAAGAATGTTATGTAGAAATTAGAGGAAGACTACCTGTTGTTGGTGATATTGTTATTACACCAGATGGTAAAGGTGAAGTTTTATCTGTTAATGTATTACGTGAACAAGTTAAAGTAGCTGTTCAAAAGAAAGATAAAGATGAAAAGGAAGCAATCGTTTATCATTCAACAGACTTAAAAATTGTGAAAAAGAAAAGATGTGGCAGTGGCGGCTGCTGTGGTAATAGCGGAAATTATGAAGGAGATATTGATAAGGAATATGAAGGATTCGACTTTAGTTCGCTCGAATGAGAGAGTAGATGACTTGGAGAGAAATGGATATCAATTGATTCAAAATCCCGAAGTATTTTGCTTCGGGATTGATGCTATCTTATTAGCCCATTTCGCAAAAGTAAGTAGTGCAAAGCAAAAAATATTAGATATTGGTACAGGGACAGGCATTATTCCTATTGTGATGCATGCTATTTATCAAAAAGGGAATTTTACTGGCATAGATATTCAAGAAGAAATGATTGAAATGGCTTCTCGTTCTGTATTACTCAATGAGATTCAAGAGAATGTTACTATGAAAGTAATGGATGTTAAAGCATATAAGTCTTACTTTAATGCAGGTCACTTTGATATTATTACGTGTAATCCACCTTATATGAAAGGGCATGCAGGTCTTAAGAATGAACACCCATCTAAAACAATTGCAAGACATGAGGTTGCCTGTACTCTAGAAGATATTATTGAAGCAGCAGGGTATATGCTTAAATATGGTGGTAAGCTTTGTATGATTCATAGACCACATCGTTTAGTTGATATCTTTACAAGCATGAGGCAAAATAAAATAGAGCCTAAAGTCATGCGTATGGTTTATCCTAAGCTAGGTAAAGCACCTACTATGGTATTAGTAGAAGGTGTAAAAAATGGTAATCCAGAATTAAGAGTACAACCACCTTTATTTGTTTATAATGAAGATGGGACTTATACAGAGGATATTCTTGAAATCTATGGAAAAAAAGGAAGAAGAGAAAATCTTTCACCTACAGATACACAAGAGTAGATAGATAAAAAGATACTATAAAAATTATTAGAAAAATAATTATAAAAAGCTCAGGTATTAACTAATAGATTTGGTAATGCCTGAGCTTTTACTATATCTTAAATCAAAATAAGTACGTAGTCTTATACGTTTCGTTCTACAAACTTATCTATAAATAGATAGATAATATATGTTAAAATAAAAAAGATAAGCAATGATAATGGAAATAAATGAAAATGGATACACTTTAAGATAAATTAAAGAATGAGAAAGGAAAGAAATCATGGAGCAAGGCGTATTAACTTTATGTGCAACACCAATTGGAAATCTTGAGGATATAACATATAGAGCGGTTAGATTATTAACTGAAGCTGATTTTATTGCAGCAGAAGATACGAGACATACGAAAAAGCTACTGAATCATTTTGATATTCATACTAGACTCATTAGTTATCATGAGCACAACAAAGTAGAGAAAGGTCCAGAGCTTATTAGATTACTTCAAGAAGGAAAAAATATTGTATTAGTAACAGATGCAGGGACACCAGGTATCTCTGATCCCGGAGAAGATTTAGTAAAACTTGCACTTGAAGCAGGTATTACAGTAACGTCTGCACCGGGATGTGTAGCAGGAATTACTGCACTTATCATTTCAGGCCAATCGACAAGACGTTTTATTTTTGAAGGATTTTTGCCTATGAATAAAAAAGAAAAGGCAGAAGTTCTAGAAAGATTAAAAGATGAAACGAGAACTGTTATTTTATATGAGGCGCCACACAGACTGATTAAAACACTAGAAAGTCTATATGATACAGTAGGAGATAGAGATATTACAGTAACAAAAGAATTAACCAAAAAATATGAGACCGTATTTAAGACAACAATAAGTAAGGCAATTAAATACTATACTGAAGAAGAACCAAGAGGTGAGTATGTTCTCATTTTAGCTGGAAGAGATGAGAATGAGCTTAAAGAGGAGATTAAAGAGGGATGGAATAGTTTATCTATCGAAGATCATATGAAGCTGTATATAGATAAGGGAATGGATGAAAAATCCGCAATGAAGCAAGTAGCAAAAGATAGAGGTGTCAGTAAGCGAGAGATTTACGCAGCACTTCATACTTAAGATAAGGTAAAAGACAATAATAGTATAAAGGATTAAAGTTACTATTAAAGGAATGCTATGAT
>JAHLFQ010000089.1 GCA_018883705.1 Candidatus Cellulosilyticum pullistercoris | reverse complement strand
GGTGCGGCTGGATCACCTCCTTTCTAAGGAATGAAATCGAAGATTTTAGAAGTTACTATTTTGTTTTGAAAGTTTATTTGAGAACGAATGTGAACAAATATACTTTCAAAACAGCGAACCGAAGTGAAACGGCGGTAAGCTGAATTGAGAGTATTTTTTTATTTACAAAAGTTCATTGTGAGAAGATCTAACTTTTAAGTTAGATCTTTTTTTGTTGTACAAATTTTGTTATACAACCTTTGTTATATAAATATAGAATAAGAAAAAAGAGCCATTACACTCAATGAGTGTATGGCTCTTTTTTGTAAAAATACTTTTTATATTTCTTTTTAGTATATAAACTATGACCAATTAAGTTCTAAGCCTACCCCTACTTCATGAATAGGAAGTACCTGATGCATTGCGGCTTTAACATTAAAGGAAACGCAGTGACAAGGATAAAGTTCTTTAATCTGGTTTTTCTTAAAGTAGTCAATAGTATGATCTAATCTAGGGGAACATTCAAAAAGATGGAATCCTCCTATAACACCTAGAATCGTATTACATTCACAAACTTTTTTTGCATGTTCAATAATATTACATATGCCACTATGCGAGCAGCCTGTAATAATATAAAGACCTTTGGGTGTTTGATAAGCCAGAGCAGTATCATCCATTAAATAATCATCTTCTAAAGGGTGGCAGCTGCATCCACACTTACCAATAGGCCCTGAATCTTCAAAGGCATGAACTCTAGGTATCTCTCCTAGATAAATAAGATTAGGACTAAGATTAACAGGAGTTCTAGATAGTTTTAGATCTACAAAATGTTGTAATTCATCTTTAGTAACAGGTGAACCAATCTCTAGATGGTCAATCATCTTTGTATTGAAGGTATCTGGGTGAGCTAAGATTTTGAGCTTGTCTAAATCAAAAGCACCAGACTTTTTAAGATAAGCAAGGCCTCCTGTATGGTCGTTATGCCCATGAGAAATGACAATGGTTGATATATCCTTTAATGGGACATTTAATTTCTTCGCATTTTGTATATACAAATCTGAATAACCCGTATCAAATAAGATTTTAATATCTCCGTCTTCAATATAATAAGATATAGCTGGTTCTCCAAAATAGTATTGATCAATATAAGTATTATTATCTACAAGAACTTTTAGCTTCAAAATAAACCTCCTAATGATGTAATTTAACATAGACAATAGTGTAGAGGAAGCAAACAAAGTTTTCAATAAGAACAAAAATTTAAACATGGATGTAATTTATTGACAAAATTCTACAATCATGATATATTCGTTACAATCATCATTTCGAACGTACTACTAATAATTATAAATAATGTTCGGAAGGGCTTGTAGATACGTAAAAATGTTAAAATCAGATAGAATGAAAGGATGACAATATGGAAGCTAAAGTAAAACAAATATTTGATGAAACCATCAAAAAGACGATAGAGCTAGCCGAAGACATTTATAAACATCCTGAATTAGGTTATAAAGAAATTCGAACAGCGGGTAAAGTAAAAGAAATATTAGAAGCAGAGGGGATTTCATATACAGATCAGGTAGCATATACGGGAATTTTATCTACGCTTGATTCGGGAAAACCAGGACCACATATTGGGCTCATTTGTGAGCTAGATGCTGTACCAACCTTAAATCATCCTTATGCAAATAAAGAAGATTATGCTGCTCATACTTGTGGACATTATGCACAAGTTGGAGTTATGATGGGCGTTTTCTTATCCTTACATAAAGCTAATATTATAGGTGAGCTATGTGGGAAAGTTACTTTAGTAGTAACACCTGCCGAAGAATTTTGTGATTTAGAGTACCGAAGAGGACTCATTGCAGAAGGTAAAATCAAGCATGTTTCTGGAAAACAAGAAATGATTGATCTAGGTGTATTTGATGACATGGCTTTAATTTTATCTTGTCATACAATGGGACTTGATATGAATATATATGATGCGGAAATTGGTGCAGGATTAAATGGATTTTTATGTAAAAAAGCTATTTTCCATGGAAAAGGAGCTCATGCAGGAAGCAATCCAGCCGGTGGTATTAATGCATTAAATGCAGCTAATTTAGCAATGTCAGGCATTAATTTCCTAAGAGAAACTTTCCGAGAAGAAGATGCTATCCGTGTACATTTTGTTGTTACAGAAGGTGGACAAACTGTTAATACAGTACCAGAGCGAGTAACAATGGAAATGTATGTACGTGCTAAAACGGTAGATGCCATTTTAGAAACAGATAAGAAAGTAACAAGAGCTTTAAGAGCAGGAGCACTTGCTATTGGTTGTGACTTAGAAATTGTAGATACGCCAGGATACTTACCTCTTCACCAAGATAAGAATCTGACAGAGCTTGTTAAAACACATATCTTAAGTTATGTAGCACCAGAAAGAATTGCTCAAGGAACACATGGTTTTGCTTCTGGAGACATGGGAGATTTATCAAGCTTATATCCAATTGTTGAGATTGGTATAGGTGGTTTTACAGGAACGATGCATGGCTGTGATTTTAGAACAGCTGATTATGAGCAGGCTTATCATGTGCCAGCTGCTTATTTTATAGACACTATTATTGACCTTTTATCAGATGGTGGTAAAAAGGCTTATGAAATAAAAGAGAAGTTCAACCCGATTATGAGTAAAGAAGCCTATTTAGCGATGCTAGATAGATTCAATAAAACAACTATATATAAAAAAGGAGAATAAGAAGATGAGAAAGAAATGGGCTAGAGTATTACTTTCATCATTACTTGCAGCAGCTTTATTTACAGGATGTTCTAATGCATCAACAGGAGGAACACAAACTGAAGCAGGAACAACTAATGAAACAACTGGTGAAAAAGTAAAAGTAAGCTTATTAGTAACAGGTTCCTTTGGAGATAAGGCTTTCAACGATTCAGCACAAGAAGGTATGAAACAAGTAGCAGAGCAGCTTGGTGACAAAGTTGAAGTTGAAATGATTGAAATGGGTAATGATAAAACAAAATTCGAAGGTTCTTTATTAGACGCTTCTGAATCTGACTCAGACATTATCATTGTAGGAACATGGGATATGAAAGAAATCCTTGAGGAAACAGCTCCTTTATTCCCAGAGAAAAAATACATCATCTTTGATACAGACGTAGATTATGCAGCAAGTGATTTAAGCAATGTATACTCTATGAGCTACAAACAAAACGAAGCAGCTTTCCTTGCAGGTGTACTTGCAGCTAGTGCAACAACTTCTGATATGCCTTATGCAAACGAAGAAGCAATCATTGGGTTTATAGGTGCAAAAGATACAGCAGCAGTTATTAATGACTCAGCAGTTGGATTTATCCAAGGTGCACAGTTTATCAACCCAGATATTAAAGTAAATGTTTCTTACGTAGGTTCTTATGTAGACTCAGCTAAAGCAAAAGAGCTTGCTTTAACACAATACGCTTCAGGTGCAGATTGTGTATTCGTAGCAGCAGGACCAGCTTCAGTAGGAGTTATTGAAGCAGCAGCAGAAAGTCAAAAATATGTAATCGGGGTAGATTCAGACCAAGCACTTGCTTATGAAGGTACTGAAGAAGCAGAATTCATCATTTCTTCAGCTATTAAAGGTGTAGGTACAACAATCTTCTCATCTATTGAAAGAGACTTAGAAGGTAACCTTCCATATGGTACTTATGAATTACTTGGTCTTGCAGAAAATGCAGTAGGGCTTGCAGATAACAGCATTTATCAAAGCGTTGTTTCAGAAGAAATTCGCACAGCAGTAGAAGATGCTAAAGCAAGCTTACTTGAAGGGAAAGTAAGTGTTGATACAGCATACGGTATGGATGAAGCAACATTAAAAGGTATTATTTCTAGCGCTCAATAAAAAGCTTAGAGAGTAATGATTAATATATACCTCTAAGAATACAGCATCTTGCTCATATCACCTTAGATTAGTGTAGGATGAGATGTAGTTATTGGAGATAAAAGAAGAGGGGGTATTACGTAGGTGTATCGTAATGCCCTCTCTTTATAGAAAATATATGGAAAGGAAATCCTTATGGAGCAAAAAATATTAGAGGCCAGAAAGATTACGAAAGTATACCCTGGTGGTGTTGTAGCCAATCATGAGGTTCAGCTAGATATTTACGAAGGTGAAATCCATGCTTTGGTAGGTGAAAATGGAGCGGGTAAATCAACGCTTATGAAAATGTTATTTGGAATGACCGCGCCAACTAGTGGAGAAATCCTTATTAAAGGAGAGTCAGTTCAGTTTGCATCATCTAAATGTGCGATTGCAAAAGGAATAGGAATGGTACATCAACACTTTATGCAAGTACCCTCTATGACAGTAGCAGAGAACTTGATTCTAGGGGCAGAGCCAAGAAAGAATGGCTTAGTAGACCGAAAACAAGCGATTAAGATTACAGAGGAATTATCAAAAGCCTATAATTTGGTAGTAGATGCTAAAGCACAAGTTGAAAACATTTCTCTAGCAATGAGACAAAAACTAGAGATTTTAAAGGCACTTTATAGAGGAGCAAAGATTCTTATTTTAGATGAGCCTACTGCTGTACTAACACCTCAAGAAACAGAAGAGCTATTTGAGCAGCTTAAACTATTAAGAGAAAAGGGACATACGATTATCTTTATTTCACATAAGCTCAATGAAGTCAAAGAACTTTGTAACCGTATGACTATTTTACGTGATGGAAAAACCATGGGAACTTATGAGATTAGTGATTTAAGTGAGCAAGAAATCTCAAGACTGATGGTAGGTAGAGATGTTAATTTGAATATAGAAAAGTCAGCTCCTCAATTTGGAGAAACAGTTATTTCTGTTAAGGACTTAGTATATGTAAATCAGTTTGGTAAACAAAAAGTAGACCATGTATCTTTCTCTATTCGTGAGGGTCAGATTTTAGGGATAGCAGGGATTGATGGAAATGGTCAATCGGAGTTAGTAGAACTTATTGTAGGAACGCTTAAGCAGTCAGCAGGTCAGATCCACTTAAAAGGCAAAGATATTTCTAAGTTACCAATTCTAAAACGTCAAGAAGCTGGTATTTCACATGTATCAGAAGATCGAATGAGATATGGTAGTGCACCAAAACTTTCTTTAGAGGATAATGCGATTTCAAAAATCTATTATACGAATGAACTTAAAAGTCATGGTTTATTAAGTAGTAAGAAGATAGCTGCCTTCACAGAAAAAATCTTAAAGGATTTCAAAGTTAAATACGATCATAATAAACAGTCTATTGGAGAATTATCAGGTGGTAATATCCAGAAGCTGATTGTAGGACGCGAATATGAATATAACCCAGAGCTTCTTATTATTAACCAACCAACTAGAGGGGTAGATGTGGGGGCTATTGAGTTTATTAGAAAGAAAATCCTTGATATGAGAGAAAGAAAAAAAGGGATTTTATTAGTATCAGCAGACCTTTCTGAGATTTTATCTTTAAGTGATAGTATTTTAGTAATGCACGAAGGAAAAATCGTTGGGTACATTGAAGATGCTAAAACAGCAACAGAAAATGAACTAGGGCTCTATATGCTAGGAGTTAAACAAGATTCAAAAGAAAAACTAGGAGGAGCCTACCATGAGTAGAAAAGGATCAAAAAATAATATTAATAGCTTTGCCTTACTTCGTTTAATGGTAGCAATACTAATTGCAGTTGGCATAACAGTGGCTATTATCTTTAGTATTAGTAAAGAGCCGAATGCGGCAATCTATAATCTATTTTTAGGACCATTACAGTCTAAAAGACACTTTTTTAATGTCTTAGAAAGTAGTATTCCTTTAATATTTACTGGTTTGGCGTTAAGCATTGTATTCAAATCAGGAAATTTCTCTATGATTGCAGATGGAGCGCTTTACATGGGAGGAGCAATCGCAGCAGCTATTGCCATTAAGTTTGCACTTCCAGTAGGGATTCATCCAATCGTCATGATTTTAGCAGCAGCAGTAGTAGGTGCTGTAATAGGAAGTATCCCTGCTATTTTAAAGGTAAAATACCATGCTAATGAGCTTGTAACGTCTTTAATGCTTAATAATGTCTTTTTCTTCTTAGGCATTTACCTTGTTAATAAATACCTGATTGATAGAAACGCAGGGACTTTTGCTTCTTTAAAATATGAGGCAACAAGTAGCCTTGGAAATATGGTAAGTGGGACAAAGCTTCACTATGGTTTCTTAATTGCTATAGCAGTAGCCATCTTACTTTATATTTTAGTATATAAAACAAAATTTGGTTATGAAATTCGCCTTGTAGGAAGCAATTCAGAGTTTGCAAAACATGCAGGAATTAACATTGGAAAAGTAATTATTTTAACTCAAATGTTAGCAGGTGCTATAGCAGGTATAGGTGGTGCAGTAGAACAAGCGGGTATGTACAATCGTTTTAACTGGCAAGACTCACCAAGTTATGCTTGGGATGGGGTTATTATTACTATCTTAGCAGGAAATAATCCTAAATTTGTACCGATTGCAGCTTTCTTCTTAGGATATATTCGTGTAGGGGCAGATTTAATGTCTAGAAGATCAGATGTACAAAATGAACTTGTTGCTATTGTACAAGCTGTTTTAATCTTATTTATCACAGCAGAACGTTTCCTTGCAGTAGTGAAACAAAGACAAGAATCTAAAAAAGCGTTAAGCAGTTATGGCGAGTAAGGGGGAGAATAGACCATGGAATTAATATTAGACATTTTAAACACGTTAACACTTCCTGAATTTTATTTTGCCATGTTCCGTAGTGCAACACCAGTACTACTTACAACACTAGGAGCAATCATTGCCTCTAGATCAGGATCAAGTAATATTGCCTTAGAAGGTACAATGCTTATGTCAGCTTTTACAGGCGTCGTAGTAAGTGCTTTTACACAAAATGCTTGGATAGGGCTTTTAGGCGCTATGATTACTGGATTTTTAATGAGTAATATTTTAGCTTACTTTGCCCTTAAGTTAAAATCAAACATTATTATTTCAGGGATTGCGCTTAATACTTTTGCTTCAGGGGGAACAATCTTTTTCCTTTACCTGATTACAGGAGAAAAAGGAGCATCAACTTCTCTTCATTCTTTAAAATTACCAAGCATTAATCTTCCTATTATTGAAGATATCCCAGTAGTAGGGCAGATTTTATCAGGACATCATGTACTGACTTATATAGCACTTATTTTAGTAGTTGTAGTATGGGCTATGTTTAAATATACAAGACTTGGTATGCACATTAGGGCCGTTGGTGAGTCACCAGAAGCTATGGAATCCGTAGGGGTTTCTGTTAAGAAAATTAAATATATCGCTTTAAGCTTAAGTGGTATTTTAGCTGGTATGGGTGGTGCCTTCTTATCTATGGGATATGTAGGGCTATTCTCATCAGGAATGACAGCAGGACGTGGTTACATCGCATTAGCAACACAAGCCATTGCAGCAGGAAATGCCATTGTAGGATTATTTACTTCACTTCTTTTCGGATTCTGTGAAAGTCTTTCGAACTACCTACAAGGAGCATCTATTCCGCTTCAATTTGTACAGCTTATGCCATATTTAATGATTACCATTGCTTATACATGTTATTGTAGCCATAAGCACAAACAAAAACTTAAGAAACAAAGATTAATGCAAGGGGAATAGTTATGATTGAATTACATTTACATCTAGATGGCTCATTAAGAGTAGAAACAGCACTTGATTTAGCGAAAATACAAAATATTACTTTACCTACAGAGGACTTAAAAGAGCTTAGAAATCTCATGGAAGTACCAGAAGATTGCCAGACTTTGCATGAATGTTTGAAGCGTTTTGATTTACCACTTACACTTCTTCAGACAGAGATGGCAGTAGAACGAGTAAGCTTTGAGTTAGTAGAGGATTTACAGGCACTAGGTGTAACTTATGCAGAGATTCGATTTGCACCACAACTTTCTACTAATGCAGGCTTAACACAAGACCAAGTAGTAGCAGCAGCTATTAAAGGGGTTAAAAAAGGAATGGAAAAATATCCAGCTATTCGCTGCGGTCTTATCTTATGCTGCATGCGCGGGATGGATATTGAAGAGAAAAATTTAGAAACAGTAGAAGTGGCTAAGAAGTATATGGGCGATATTGTATGCGGCATAGATTTAGCTGGTGCAGAGTCATTATTCCCAACCAAGATATTCGAACCTGTTTTTGCTAAGGTAAGAGAATATGGGCTTCCAGTAACTATTCATGCAGGAGAAGCAGTCAGTGAAGTACCAGGACCAGAAAGTATGAGAAAAGCTTTAGAATATGGTGCGAAACGTATCGGACATGGTGTAATGGCCATAGAAGATGAGACGCTCATTAAAGAACTCATTGAGAAGGATATTACTTTAGAGGTCTGTGTAACAAGTAACTATCACACTAAATTAGTATCTAGTATTAAAGAACATCCTATTAAAAAGTTATTTGATGCAGGGGTTAAAGTTACTTTTAACTCAGATAATATGACAGTATCTAATACAAATATTCATAAGGAAATTGATATTTTAAAAACACA
>JAHLFQ010000010.1 GCA_018883705.1 Candidatus Cellulosilyticum pullistercoris | reverse complement strand
TTTTATAAAAATTTAGATCTACTAGAAAAAGATTTAAAGCAGTGGAAGAAAGACAAGAAACGTGTCATTATTCTTTCGGGTGTTAAGGCAAAAGCGATGCGCCTTAGCGAGGAATTAGAGCAAAGAGGAATAATCGCTAGCTATACAGAAAATATGGACTGTGTGCTGCCAGGACAAATTCTTATCTATAAAGGCTATTTAGGTAGAGGCTTTTGCTATGCTGACTTAGATTTATATATTATTGCTGATAAAGATTTATTCGGTAAAGAAAAGAAAGATAAGAAGCGTAAGAAAAAGTTCCAAGGAGCCAAAATTCAAAGTTTCTTAGAACTTTCACCAGGAGATTATGTCGTACATGAGCAATACGGAATTGGTGTCTTTAAAGGGATTGAGCAAATTGTTGTTGAAGGTATCAGTAGAGATAATTTAAAAATTGAGTATGCAGATAAGAATATACTATATGTTAATATTAATCAAATGGATTTGGTACAGAAGTATATAGGTGCTGAAGGCAAAACACCTAAGCTTCATAAAATAGGAGGAACAGAGTGGAAGAAGTCTAAAGCCAAAGTTAAAGGAGCCATCAAGGATATTGCTAAGGACCTCATTAAGCTTTATAGCAAAAGGCAATATGCAAGAGGCTTTAAATATGGTGAAGATACCATGTGGCAAAGAGAGTTTGAGGAAATGTTTCCTTATGAAGAAACAGGGGATCAACTTGACGCAATAGAAGATGTAAAAAGGGATATGGAAAGCGATAAGATTATGGATCGTCTTATCTGTGGGGATGTAGGCTATGGAAAAACAGAAGTTGCTATAAGAGCAGCTTTTAAGGCAGTACAAAATAGCAAACAAGTCGCTTACTTAGTACCTACAACTATTCTAGCGCAACAACACTATAAGCGTTTTGTAGAACGTATGGCAAATTATCCTGTTAGAGTAGAACTGCTTTCACGTTTTAGAACGTCAAAGCAAGTTAAAGAAACACTTAAAGGAATGGAAAATGGTCAGGTAGATATTGTAATAGGTACCCATAGATTACTTTCTTCGGACGTAAAATTTAAAGATTTAGGTCTTGTTATTATTGATGAAGAGCAACGTTTTGGTGTGACACATAAAGAAAAACTTAAACAAATGCGTACACAAGTAGATGTGATGAATCTAACGGCAACACCTATTCCTAGAACTTTGCATATGAGTTTGATTGGTGTAAGAGATATGAGTGTTCTAGAAGAAGCACCAGTAGAAAGAAAAGCAGTACAAACTTATGTCATTGAGTATAGTGAAGATTTTATTAAAGACGCAATTAGTAGGGAACTTGCAAGAGGTGGGCAGGTCTATTTCCTTCATAATCAAGTACGTGATATTGAAGAAAAAGCAAAACGTGTACAAGAGCTTTTACCAGAAGCACGAATTTCTTTTGCTCATGGTCAAATGAGTGAACGCGAGTTAGAGAAGATTATGTTAGAGTTCATTCAAGGAGAAATTGATGTTCTAGTATGTACAACAATTATTGAAACAGGTTTAGATATCTCCAATGCTAATACGATTATCATCAATCAAGCAGATCGAATGGGGCTTAGTCAACTTTATCAGCTTAGAGGAAGGGTAGGACGTTCAAATCGCATAGGTTATGCTTATCTGATGTATCAAAAAGACAAAGTCCTTAAAGAAGTAGCCGAAAAACGTCTACAAGCCATTAAACAATTTACAGAATTAGGGGCAGGATTTAAAATCGCCATGCGTGACCTTGAAATTAGAGGAGCAGGAAATTTATTAGGTGCACAGCAACATGGACATATGGAGGCAATCGGTTATGATTTATATTGTAAGATGCTTTCAGAAGTGGTGAGTGAAGAAAGAGGAGAAGTAATAGAGGAAGAATTTGAAACAGCTATTGAAATCAAAATCAATGCTTATATACCAGCTAGTTTTATTTCAGATGAAATGCAAAAGCTAGATATCTATAAGAAAATTGCCTCTATTAGAAATGAAGTAGACTACCTAGATATTCAAGAAGAGATTGAAGATCGTTATGGAAATATTCCAGAATCTGTTTATAACTTATTAGATGTTGCCCTTATTAAGGGGCTAGCACATGACATTTATATTACGTTAGTTAATGAGAATCAAAAGCAAATCTTGTTTAAATTTAAAGAATTGGCACCTCTTAATCCAGAAGCGCTACCATTACTTTTAGAAAAATACGGGCGTAAAATGAAGTTTATAAATGGTAAAGAACCAGCCATTAAAATAGATCTTCAAGAGAGCTCTAAGAAGGAACTTCTTAGTAATATTAAAAATATATTACATGACCTTAAGAAATTGAAGAGTATGGAGGAATAGGCTATAATAAAGTTACAGAATTAAAGAAAAGACTGTAAGGAGAGAGAAGCGTGAAAAGCATAAAAAAAGTGCTAGTAACATGTCTACTAGTCAGCGTATTAGGATTTGTTTTTGCAGGCTGTATGAACAAAGAAATTGTTGTTGCAACCATTAATGGAGAAACAGTGTCAGAAGGGCTTTATCGTATTTTCTTATGGTCATCACAAAGAGGGTTAACAAGCTTACAACCTAATTTCTGGGAAATAGATAACCTTGAAGGAAAGTCGCCAGAAGATTATGCTAAAGATAAAGCATTAAAATCAATTAGTTATTGTGTGGTAGTTGAGCAAAAAGCCAAAGAACTTGATGTGAAATTGACAGAAGAAGAAAAAACGAAGATTAAAGAAGCGGCTAAAAAAGCCATGGAAGATAATGAGGTTATTAATAAGAAGTATCAAATCAGACAAAAAGACTATGAAACCTATTATACTTATGCAACTCAGAATGAAAAGGTACTTGCTATATTAGGAGAAAGTTATGAGCCTAATGAAGAAGAAGTAACTACTAAAGTATCTGTTATTAAACAAAATAATGAGGTGATGGATGAAGCAACTATTATTCATATTTTGTTTAATACCAAGAATGAGTTAGGTGAAGACTTACCTACAGATAAAAAACAAGCTGTGTATGAAAAAGCAAAAAGTGTTTTAGAGATGGCACTTGCTGGTGAGGATATGAAGTCATTAGCAAGTCAGTATTCAGAAGATACTTCTGTAAGTAATAATCTGGGTGAATATACATTTAATAAGGGTGATATAGAAGAAAGCATTGAAAACATAGCATTTGATAAAGCAAATGTAGGAAAAGTTTATCCAGAACTTATTGAAACTTCTATGGGGTATGAGATTATAAAAGTGGTTAGTGTACAGACTGAAAGTGATGCTTCTATTAAAGAAAGAGCTATTTTAGAAGTTAAAGCGGACTTTGCAGAAGATGAATTAAATGAAATGTGTAATTTAGCAGAAGTGCAAAAAACAGAAGTATATGAGAATATTCATCGTATGACAGAGGAAGTAGAAGAATAAAAAAGTAAAGTTGGCATTTAGTTTATAAGTGTCAACTTTATTTTTTGAGAGAATAATAAAACAGATGCTGGGAATACTTAGAATAGATAAAGAAGCCAAATTGCTACCATGCATAAAATGTCAATTTATAAGCATACTAAAGATAAGCTTATGGTTAAAACTATATTTGATTACAGCATTGTTAAGGAGGTTGTTTTGTTTGAAAGCAACAGGCATCGTTAGAAGAATAGATGACTTAGGTAGAGTAGTTATTCCAAAAGAAATTCGCCGAACCTTGCGTATTAGAGAAGGGGATCCTTTGGAGATTTTTACAGACAATGAAGGGCAGGTTATCTTGAAGAAATATTCCCCAGTAGGAGAGCTTAGTTCTTTTGTAAAAGAATATGCAGATGCCTTGGCTAAGGCTACAGGGCATATTACTTGTATAGCAGATAAAGATCAAGTCATTGCTGTTGCTGGGGGTTCTAAGAAAGAATTTCTAGATAAAAGTATTAGTACAAACTTAGAGAAAATTATTCAAGGACGTGCTATCTTTAAAGCAACAAAGGAAGACACAAAATTCATTCCTATCTTATCAGAAGGTACAACAGATAGTTATTACTCTGAAGTAATTTCTCCAATTATATGCGAAGGAGATGCAATTGGAGCTGTTATTTTCCTATCTAATAATAAAAGTAATGCTATGGGCGAAGTGGAAGAAAAAATTGCCTATTCTGCATCTGGGTTCATTGGAAAGCAGATGGAACAGTAGATAAGAGCCAGTAACTTACAAGAAAAGTTACTGGCTTTTTACAAGCGTTTCACTTAAAATTGAAATGAAAGTATAGCTAAGAAGAGATAGAGAGGGAAAAATGGATAAAAAAGAAGAATTATATGATTATGACGAACTCGTAGAAATTATTCGTATATTAAGGAGTGAGAATGGTTGTCCTTGGGATAGAGAGCAAACACATACTTCACTCATTCCGAATTTATTAGAGGAGAGTTATGAGCTTGTAGAAGCGCTCCAAAATGAAGATATGGCATTGATGCAAGAGGAGCTAGGCGATGTTTTAATGCAAGTAGTTATGCACGCGCAAATTGCAAATGAAGCTGGCTATTTTAGTATGAGAGAAGTTGTAAATGATGTAGCAAGTAAACTTGTGCATAGACATCCCCATGTATTTAAAAAAGATGGAGAAATACTTGAAACGTCTAATGAAGTAATAGATAGTTGGGAACGTATTAAGCAAGAAGAAAAAAATGAAAAGACTTTAGTAGAAGCAATGGAACGGGTAGCAAAGACTTTACCTAGTCTAATGAGAGCTCAAAAAATACAAAAGAAAGCTCTTAAGGCGCAAGTAGTAGAAAAAGATGTATTAGGGCAAATTAATCAAATAATACAGCAGTTAGAGCAGTTAAAAGAGATGTTTTTACAACAAAAAAGTATTGAATCCGATAATGAAATTGAAAAAATATTGTTTGGGGTAGTAAATTTAACTACTTTTTTTGATATAAATGCTGAATTTGCCTTGACAAAGTCAGTGGAAAAGTTTATAAATAGATTTAGATATATTGAAAATTCAAGGTTTACGGAAGATTAACCAACGTGTTTTCAATACATATATCCATGTTATTTAGGCATGAATAGAGGAGGAAATTATAATGAACAAATCTGAATTAGTAGCAGCAATGGCTGCAAAAGCAGAAGTTAGTAAAAAAGATGCGGAAAAATTACTTAAAGCTTTTGAAGATGTTGTAATGGAAGAACTTCAAGCTGGGGGTAAAATTCAATTAGTTGGATTTGGTACATTTGAAGTAACAGAACGTAAAGCACGTGTAGGTAGAAATCCTAAAACAAATGAAGAAATGCCAATTCCAGGTGGAAAAGCACCTAAATTCAAACCAGGTAAAGCATTAAAAGACGTTGTTAAAGGCAACTAATTATAAAAACTAAAATCTACACAGTGGTGTAGATTTTTTTTCTATATAAATCTAGATTAAGTCATAAGGAGTATAAAATGCGTATTGATAAATATTTAAAGATAAGTCGTATTATTAAAAGAAGAACTATAGCACAAGAGGCTTGTGACAGCGGTCGTGTTATGATCAATGATAAATTAGCTAAGTCAAGTACGGATGTAAAAGTAGGCGATATGATTGAGATTCGTTTTGGAAATAATACAGTTAAATATGAAGTATTAGAAGTAAAAGAGCATGTAAAAAAAGAAGAAACTGAGAACATGTACCGTATAGTGTAATAAATATGATTTCCTTTCATATAAATAGTTAGAGAAGCAATTAAGATGAAAGGATGATAAGGGATGGACGAAAAAACAGGTAAAAAACATACGCTCAGTTTAATTGAACGAGAAAGATTGACACTATCAGGAGTAAAAGAAGTATTTTCATTTGATGAAACGCTCATAGAACTAGAAACAAGTAAAGGGTATTTGGACATTGGAGGAGAAGACCTTCATATTATCAAAATGAATATTGATGATGGAGATATTATTATTGAAGGTAGTATTTCAGATATGAATTATCATGATAATCAGGGTGCTGGTAAGAAAAAAGGATCCGTGATGTCCAAACTCTTTAAATAAGAGGGTGATTTTATGAATCAAATGGTAACAGAACAATCATTACTTTTTCTCACTGCTGTTCAAATTGGTGTATTAATGGGTGTTTTATTTGATCTAGTTCGGATATTTAGAAAGCTCATAAAGCATCCGAGCTTTCTTGTACAAATAGAAGACATGCTTTATTGGGTAGTTTGTGGATTTATGGGATTTTATATGTTATACATATGTAACTACGCAGATATAAGACCCTATATCTTTATTGGTATAGTTTTAGGTGGTATATTCTATTTTTCAACCTTTAGTATTATCTTTATGAAAATAGCTACTATAGTAATCTTTTATATAAAAGCATTTTTAAGGAAACTTATTAAGCTTTTACTTATTCCACTTAAAGGTATTCTACATATGATTAGGATTCCTTTAAGATACATATCAAAACAATATTTACATATTAAGTATGTTTACAAATTAAAGTATAGACAGATTAAAAGAAAACAATATGAGCAAAAATCGGATAAAAAAGTTGAGAAGTATTTAAAAAAAGGAAGAACTTGATTTACGATATAGAAAAGATTAATATTATATTACATGTACGCGGTGATATTAATATTAGGGGGATACAAATGAAAAAGAAACATAAGAGAATACGTAATAGCGTAATAGTTCTTACGATAGTGGCTATTAGTGGTTTATTTATATATGGACAGCAAGTAAAAGTCATTACAAAGAATATAGAAAGACAAATTGAAGTTGAACAAGCAGCTATTGATGAAAAAAATGAAAAACTAACAGAACTTCAAGCTCAAATTGAAGCAATTGATTCTCCAGAGTACATAAAAAAGATAGCGATGGAAGAATTAGGTATGGTAGAAGAGGATACAATAGTATTTAAAGTAAAGGAATAGATCCTTGACAATCTAATTAAAGGGTGTATACTATAGTCAATAGTTATTAGTATAAATTATAATAATAACTTAAATAACGCGGGGTGGAGCAGTTGGTAGCTCGTCGGGCTCATAACCCGAAGGTCATAGGTTCAAGTCCTGTCCCCGCTATTAATAAGAGCTCTAAGTATTTTTGCTTAGAGCCTTTTATTTTGTTTATTTTATAGTAAATTTATTAAATAGCTACAGATAGACTTTATAAAAATATATTGAATAAATGACTATGTTCGAGCTATTATAAGTATAAAGGAGTGATAAAAATGCTAGAAATGGAACAATTACAACTTTCATTAGAACCATTTAAAGTAAAATTATGTGAAATGGGGAACTCTCTTTGACATAGAAAAATGTCAAGAAAAAGTGATGCAGCTAGAAGAAGTTTCTATGGATAATGCTTTTTGGACTGATACAGAAAGAGCTCAGAAAGTTCTTCAAGAATTAAAGGGTTATAAAGATACCATAGAAAAGTACAATAAGCTATGTGCAAGTTTAGAGGACATTTTAGTACTTATAGAAATGGCCAATGAAGAAGAAGATATGGACTTAGCAGAGGAAGCCAAAGAGGAAGCTAAGGCTTTTAGAGAGAAATATGAAGCAATGCGAATTGCGACAATGCTAGATGGCGAATATGATAGAAATAATGCCATTTTAGAGCTTCATTCAGGTGCAGGTGGAACAGAATCCTGTGACTGGGTTGCCATGCTTTATAGAATGTATACACGTTGGGCAGAAGCACATGGTTATAAAGTAGAAGTATTAGACTATTTAGAAGGTGATGAAGCAGGCATTAAATCAGTTACTATTCAAGTAAGTGGTGAAAATGCTTATGGCTATCTAAAATCTGAAAAGGGAATTCATAGACTTGTTAGAATTTCACCTTTTGATTCCTCAGGAAGAAGGCATACTTCTTTTGCATCCTGCGATGTCATGCCAGAACTTACAGATGAAATCTCAATAGAAATTAAGCAAGAAGATTTAAGAATAGATACGTATCGTTCTACAGGCGCAGGTGGACAACATGTCAATACAACAGATTCAGCAGTTAGAATTACACATATTCCTACTAATATTGTAGTGCAGTGTCAAAATGAACGTTCACAAATTCAAAATAGAGAACGTGCTATGCAGATGCTAAAAGCAAAGCTACATGAAAAGGAAGAAGAAGAACGTCTAGAAAAAATGGATGGTATTCGAGGTGAAAAGAAAGAGATTGCTTGGGGAAGTCAGATTAGATCTTATGTTTTTCATCCTTATAATCTAGTAAAAGATCATCGTACTAGTGAAGAAACAGGAAATTCATCTGCAGTAATGGATGGAGATATTGATAGATTCATGAATGCTTATTTAGCTTGGATTCATCAAAAATAAATTTTTTAGTTATGGGGAGAAAATATACTGTGAATAGTGATAAAATCGTTGTATTTAAATTGCAAGAGCATGAGTTTGGAATGGATATAGGTAAGGTAATAGAGATACTAAACTATGAACCAGTAAGGCCTGTTCCACAAGTGCCTAGTTATATAGAAGGTATCATTAATGTACGTGGTACAATCTATCCAATAATCAATCTTTGTAGACGATTAAATATGAAAGAGTATGAAGAAAAGGATCAATCAAAGTTCATTTTATTGCAAATTGGACAAAGTCGAGTTGGCTTTTTAGTAGATAGTGTAGCAGAAATTTTAGATATTGAAAAAACATATACTGAAGAAGTACCAAGTATGTTAGATGGCACTCATGTAAGCTGTATAGAGAAAATTATTAATCTAGGAGAGCGAATGATTATTGTCTTAGATGTTAATATACTTATTTCAGATGAAGAGAAATTATTTGTTCAAGGAGTTTCAGATGAAGAGAATTGTAGTAGCGACACAAAATAAGGGCAAGGTAAAGGAAATCAAAGAAATGCTAGAAGGCCTACCTGTAGAAGTTAAAACGATGGGTGAGGTAGGGATTGATGTAGATGTAGAAGAAACTGGCAGTACATTTGAAGAAAATGCTGTACTTAAGGCAGAAGCTATTAGTAAGATGGTAGATGCTCTAGTTATTGCAGATGATTCAGGTTTAGAAATAGATTATTTAAACAAAGAACCAGGCGTTTACTCAGCAAGATATCTAGGGAAAGATACACCTTATGAAGTGAAAAATCAAATCATATTAGATAGATTAAAAGATGTACCTAAAGAAAAAAGAACAGCGCGTTTTGTTTGCGCCATGGCACTTTGCGAAGCAAATAAAGAAACTTTTATAGCAAGAGGTGTCATAGAAGGTTATATTGGCTATCAGTCAGAAGGAGAAAATGGTTTTGGTTACGATCCGATCTTCTTTACAGATGAATTAGGGACATCTACAGCGAATATTTCTATGGAAGAAAAAAATAAAATAAGTCATCGTGCAAAAGCACTTAAACAGATTATTGAAAAGATAAAAGAAAGAATATAATGGCAGGGAAACTATATGAAAGTATTAGTAATCAGTGATACTCATGGTAATATTGAAAATGCAAAAAGTGTCTTAAATCAAGTCATTCCAGAAGGTGTTAAGACGGTGCTACATTGCGGAGATTATATTAGTGATGCAAGACTAATAGAAAAATTTTATCCTCAAGTAGAAGTATATGGCGTTTATGGAAATTGTGACGTAGGATTTGGGGGAGCATATAGTGAAGTGATTACTTTAGAGGGCGTTTCTATCTATATGTCCCATGGGCATAAATATGGGGTTAAATGGGGAGACTATGACGAAGTGGCTATTGATGCCATTGCACATGAAGCAACAGTAGCTATTTGTGGACACTCTCATGAGGCTTATTTAAAGAAAAATCAGGGCATACTGATTATGAATCCGGGAAGTCTAACACTACCTAGAGATAGTAGGTATCCGTCTTATGGTATACTAGAGCTAGAAGATGGACAGGTTAAGGAAGCAAGTCTATTACAAATCCTAAAAGGAGGGGATATTAGAAGGCATCCTGCACTTGATTTCTTTAAAGAGTAATAAAAAAATAAAAAAAAACATAAAAGGTGTTGACGTATGCAAAGAAGTTATGTATAATACATTTTGTCAGTCAAGCGAGGTATACAAAAACTGACAAAATGAAGCATACGATACGCGGGTGTAGTTCAATGGTAGAACTTCAGCCTTCCAAGCTGACTACGTGGGTTCGATTCCCATCACCCGCTCTGTGTATCCATAGCTCAGCTGGATAGAGCAACGCCCTTCTAAGGCGTGGGTCCGGGGTTCGAATCCCTGTGGATACGTATGGTGGATGTAGCTCAGTTGGTAGTAGCACTGGATTGTGGTTCCAGGTGTCGTGGGTTCGAGCCCCATCTTCCACCTTATAGGGTTATCGCCAAGCGGTAAGGCACAGGATTTTGATTCCTGCATGCGAAGGTTCGAATCCTTCTAGCCCTGAATGGGTCACTAGCTCAGTCGGTAGAGCACTTGACTTTTAATCAAGTTGTCCCGGG
>JAHLFQ010000088.1 GCA_018883705.1 Candidatus Cellulosilyticum pullistercoris | reverse complement strand
TATTTATCAAAAGAAATCATAAGTTTACCTTGGTCTGTAATATAGAAAGCTTGATTTGCATCGATTTGATTAAATTCATCTATCCAATAAACTTGATTGTCATCATGAGCCATACGCTCTTTCATTTGCGCTTTAATATTTTCACTGATAAGGGTTATATAGCTATCATCTATAAATAGACTTGGTAAAGTAATCAGAATTTCATTTTGTTTATCTAAGGTATCATAAGTCATGGTAGTAGAAGAAGAACCTACAGTATTGACAACATAATGTCCAATAGATAAGATTTGGTCATTATTCGTTTTGATTTCAAAGCCTGAGTCTAGGCCAAGATGACCACCTTCTTCAAAGCTTTTCATATCAGCCACATCTGCTTGGAACTTTTCATACAGCTTTTTGTTTTCTTCTAGATACTTAGCATTAAGTGAATTTTGTAAGTCTTCATTTTTAAGTCCCTCTACAATAGGTGCCTCAAGAGTAGCATCATAAGTGTCCTCATGATAATCAAATTGTCTAAAGCTTACTACTTTGACGAGGCTACCTAGAACGGGTACATCACTGAGTGATTGAGCAAAAGCAGGGCTTAAGTTAGCGGCGCTTGTAAAACTAATGGTGACAATAGCAGCAGTGGCTGCTGTATTTCTAAACCATCTTTTCATAGTAATCATCCTTTCTTTAGATGCAGAGCCTTTTTTTATGGCTTTAGCAACTACCTGGTCTAGTTCATCAGGTATTTCTATGGTGTTTAAATGTGTTAGAAGCTCTTCTAATCGTTTTGAGTCAAGTTCGTTTTTATTCATCATCATTACCTCTTTTATTCTTTCTCTAATAGAAGTTTTAATTTTTTAAGTGTACGGTATAATGTAGACTTCACTGTACTAAGATTTTGCCCCAGGGTGGCGGAAATTTCTTTTAACTCTAGGTCATTAAAATATCTAAGGAGAATAATCGTTTTTTCATTATATGAGAGTTGATCTAAGGCCTCCTCAAGATCAAAAGATTGATAGTGGTCATAAATGGGGGCCTCATGACTTTCTAAGTAGGTATTTTCCATATCAATATAGCGATTTTGTTTTTGAAGATGAGTCTTACAAGTATTAATAAGAATTTTATAAAACCACGTATTAAGATAAGCTTTATTCTTTAAGCTATCTTGATATTTTAAGGCTTTGACGATAGTATCTTGAACGATATCTAGAGCATCTTCTTTATTTTTTACATAGCTATAAGCCATGCGATAATGTTTTTCTTTATTCTTAAGAATATAGTTAATAATCTCAGTTTGCATATGTTTACCTTCTATGATCATAGTGCTTTTGATTGATACACTTATAAGACTCTCTGCACGATATGAAAGTTTCAATAAAAATAAAAAATATGATAAATCAAGACACATTTAATAGCATGTGGTGCATTTGTTGTATAATATATTGTAAAAATAATTGACAAATTAGAAAAATGATTTTATACTACTAAACATATTACATTAATAGGAAAAAATCTTATCCAGAGAGGCGAAGGGACTGGCCCGATGATGCCCAGCAACCTGAATGTATAGCAATATATACTCAAGGTGCTAATTCCTACAAACTTTTATCAGTTTGGAAGATAAGAGAGCATAATACGATAGATTCTAAGCTGCTTTCTTTATCTTAAAGAAAGCAGCTTTTTTGTATTGAGGCGTATGACATAGCATTTGATTAAAGAAATCGTAATGAAAGTATGAGATAGTTAGACTAACAGGAAACAAGAAATATGTAGGAGGGATAAAAGAAATGATAGAAAAATTAAAAGATATCATTGAGCAACCAGAGAGAATATGGACTAAGGAGATAGATGAGACTTATTATTCTGACCATTTAGCACGTATCAAAGTTCGACCAGCTGCTGTTGTTAAAGTGGTCAGTACAGAAGAAGTAAGTGCCGTACTAAAATTTGCACATCAAAATAATATTCCAGTGATTCCAAGAGGGGCTAACACAGGACTTACAGGAGCAACCATTCCTGTAGAAGGTAGTATTGTACTAGACTTAACCTTATTGAATCGTATTATTGACCTAGATAAAGAAACCTTTACCCTAACGGTAGAGCCGGGGGTGTTATTAGAAGAGGTACAAAAATTTGTGGAAGCTAAGGGGCTTTTTTATCCACCTGACCCGGGTGAAAAGAAAGCGACTATAGGAGGAAATATTAGCACTAATGCAGGTGGTATGCGTGCTGTAAAATATGGTGTCACAAGAGATTATGTAAGAGGGCTAGAAGTAGTTCTAGCAAATGGTGAGATTTTAAATTTAGGTGCCAATACCATTAAAAATAGCTCAGGATTAGATATGAAAGACCTTATTATTGGCTCAGAAGGGACATTAGCGGTTATAACAAAGGCTTATTTAAAAGTACTTCCAAAGCCAAAATATAGCGTAAGTATGCTAGCTGCCTTTCAGGCCTTAGATAAGGGGATTGATACGGTACTTCAGATTTTAGGTGCTAATGTGGATGCAACAGCAATTGAATTTATTGAAAAACGTGCAGTCAAGCTTTCTGAAGAGTACCTAGGACTTAAGTTTCCTAGCCAAGAGGGAGAAGCTTATTTGCTCTTTACGTTAGATGGAGAGGAACGAGAAGAAATCATAAGACGTGCGGATAAGATGAAGGCCATTTGTAAGGAAAATGGTGCATTAGAAGTCCTTTTATTAGAAGATGAAGGCGTTGCACAGACGACTTGGAAAATACGAGGAGCTATTGTGACAGCTATTGAAGCAAATTCTCAGCAAGAGCCTATTGATATTGTTGTACCGATTAATAAAAGTGCAGAATTTGTTAAGTTTACAAAAGAAATTTCTAAGACTTATGAAATAGATATTCAAAACTTTGGTCATGCAGGAGATGGTAATGTCCATCTTTGTATTATAAGAGGGGACTTAGAAGAAGATGAGTGGCAAGAACGTTTAGATAAGGTGCTTTATGCGATTTATAAGAAAGCCAATGAATTAAAGGGCTTGCCATCAGGAGAGCATGGTATTGGTCTAACTAAGAAAAAGTATTATTTAGAATATGCAGATGAAAATGAGATAACACTCATGAGAGCTGTTAAATCAGCCTTTGACCCCAAACATATTCTAAATCCAAATAAGGTTTTTTAATGCTCTATCTAAACGCCCATAAATAAGATTTTCTATTATTTATGGGCGTTTCTTATATGCTTGTAAGATTTACTCATATTTTTTTCCTACAAAATAAGTAGAGACAACCATGCCACCCAAAAAGGTCCCTATTAAAATATCCTTTATATTGTTCCACATTTCTAAGCCTATACAATGAATCGTTACCAAACAAATAAAAGGATATAAAACGGCTACTAGAAGTGTCCATATTTTAAGAGTAATGCAGATATATACCCAATTACCATTATTGAAAGATAG
>JAHLFQ010000087.1 GCA_018883705.1 Candidatus Cellulosilyticum pullistercoris | reverse complement strand
CTTATTTGTTATCAGCTGCTGCTACACCTGGAAGTTCTTTTCCTTCTAAGAACTCTAAGCTTGCTCCACCACCTGTAGAGATGTGGCTCATTTTATCAGCAAAACCAAGACGTTTAACAGCATTTACAGAGTCTCCTCCACCTACTACTGTTGTTGCATCTTTAAGGTCAGCTACAGCAGCACATACTGCAAGTGTTCCTTCTGCGAAGTTACTAAATTCGAATACACCCATTGGCCCATTCCATACAACTGTTTTAGCATCTGCAAGGGCATTTTTGTAAAGTTCGATTGTTTTTGGTCCAATATCAAATCCTGACCAACCAGCTTCGATTGTATCTACAACTGCTTTTTCTGTATCGTTAGAGAATTCTTTACCAACTACGTGATCAACTGGAAGTAATAGTTTAACACCTTTTTCTTCAGCTTTTTTAATCATTTCTAAAGCATAATCCATTTTGTCAGCTTCAAGTAATGAGTTACCAACTTCCTGACCTTGTGCTTTAAGGAATGTATAAGCCATACCACCACCGATGATAAGTGTATCCACTTTTTCAAGAAGGTTATTGATAACATCAATTTTATCAGATACTTTAGCACCACCAAGGATAGCTACGAATGGACGAACTGGATTTTCTACAGCTTCGCCTAAGAATTTAATTTCTTTTTGCATTAAGTATCCTACTACATTTTCTTTAGTGAATTTAGTTACACCAACGTTTGAGCAGTGTGCACGGTGAGCTGTACCGAAAGCATCGTTTACGAATACTTCGTTATCACAAAGAGCAGCAAGTTCTTTAGCATATTCTTCTGCATTTTCATCTTTACCGTATTTTGTTTCTTCTACTCTGTAACGAGTGTTTTGAAGAAGTAATACTTCACCTTCTTTAAGTTCTGCAGCTACTTTTTGAGTTTCTGGACCTGTTACTTTAGCGTCATCTACGAATTTAACTTCTACGCCAAGTCTTTCTGTAAGAGCAGCAGCTACTGGAGCTAATGATAACTCTGGTAATGCTTCTCCTTTTGGTTTACCAAGGTGTGAGCAAAGGATTACTTTTGCACCTTGTTCTAATAATTTTTTGATTGTTGGAAGTGCACCGTCGATACGGTTGTAGTTTTGAATTACACCGTCTTTTAAAGGTACATTAAAGTCACAACGAACGAGTACTTTTTTGCCTTGAAGATTTGATAAATCATCAACAGTTTTTTTGTTTAACATGTGTAAACTCCTTTCAATATTTAAGTATTTGTATATTTTATTTCAAGTGCTAAAAAGGCCCGGTCCTATAAGTCTAACCTACAAGACCGGACCCTGTTAGGATCTTATATTACTCTCAGAAATGATTATGCAAGTTCTGCGAAGTATTTGATAGTTCTAACCATTTGGCTAGTGTATGAATTTTCATTGTCATACCAAGCAACAACTTTAACTAAAGTTTTATCTCCAAGATCTGTTACTTTTGTTTGAGTTGCATCGAATAATGAACCGTATGTGATACCAACGATATCAGATGATACTAATTCTTCTTCTGTGTAACCAAATGATGCTGATGAAGCAGCTTTCATAGCAGCGTTTACTTCTTCTGCAGTTACTTTACCTTCAACTACAGCTACTAATTCTGTAAGTGATCCTGTTGGAACTGGAACACGTTGAGCAGCTCCGTCTAATTTACCAGATAATTCTGGGATAACAAGACCGATAGCTTTAGCAGCACCTGTTGAGTTAGGAACGATGTTTGCAGCAGCAGCACGAGCTCTTCTTAAATCTCCTTTTGGATGTGGACCATCTAAAGTCATTTGGTCTCCTGTGTAAGCGTGGATTGTTGTCATGAATCCTTTTTCTACTTTAGCTAATTTGTTTAATGTATCAGCCATTGGAGCTAAACAGTTTGTTGTACATGAAGCAGCTGAGATAATTGTATCGTCTGCTTTTAATGTTTTTTCGTTTACACTGTATACGATTGTTGGAAGATCGTTACCAGCTGGAGCAGAGATAACAACTTTTTTAGCACCTGCATCAATGTGAGCTTGAGATTTAGCTTTAGATACATAGAATCCTGTACATTCAAGAACTACGTCTACACCAAGTTCTCCCCATGGAAGATCAGCTGCATTTCTTTCAGCATAGATTTTAATTTCTTTTCCATCTACTACGATAGAATCTTCTTTAGCTTCTACTTTATCTGCTAAAGCGTATCTACCTTGAGCTGAATCATATTTTAATAAGTGTGCTAACATTTTAGGGTTAGTTAAGTCGTTGATTGCAACTACTTCGTAACCTTCTGCACCGAACATTTGTCTGAAAGCAAGACGTCCAATACGTCCAAATCCATTAATCGCTACTTTTACTGCCATTATTGGTTCCTCCTTGAAATAATTCATTTGTTTTTAAATTTATATTCAAATCGCTTTAATTAGTATGTATTATACCAAGCGATAAGATACCTATATTATTTTACCATTAATTTCACGCAATTACTATGAAGAAAATGTTAATTATTTAACTCCTTGAGAAAGCTGCTTCATAATAGCCCTTGCCGCATTTTCATCCAAAATTAAATAACTATCCTTAAGTAAAGCCTTTGTTGCGATAATAGCTAAGGCTTTTTCCTCTCCACCAGCTACTGCAATACGATAGGGAATTCTTTTTGCCATCGTTGGTGAAACCCCTATCACTTCAGATTCATAAACCACTTCTCCTTGGGCATCGAAGTAATGTCTAAAAGACTCTGAAACAGCTTTTTTTTCTTCTAATTGCTCAAGTACATCTTGGGTTTCTTTACGATGCTTTGCCATTTTCATAGCATTTCCTATCCCAAATATAATCATATCTGTTCCTGATAATTTTTGCAATATTTTTTGAATCTGCGGTTCATTTTTAATAAAATGAATGGATTGATTACTTAAATTATCTGGAATGGTCAAAACTTCATATTTGGCTTTAAGCTTTTGTGCCAGTTTTACAGAAATTGTATTGGCATGAAGTTCTACACGTTCCCCTACACTTCCTCTAGCAGGTAATACGTGCAAGGCTTCAAAATGATGTGCTACACTTGGCATATGCTCTACCATTTTAGCAATGGTGGTGCCGCCTGTAATCGCTAAAGTCATCTGA
Source organism: Candidatus Cellulosilyticum pullistercoris (assembly GCA_018883705.1). Lineage (GTDB taxonomy): Bacteria > Bacillota > Clostridia > Lachnospirales > Cellulosilyticaceae > Cellulosilyticum > Cellulosilyticum pullistercoris. Next base: position 1,628 of record JAHLFQ010000087.1, on the reverse strand, counting down.
TCTTTTAATAGCTCTTCTAAAAGACTACTAAAAGCAAGTCCTAACCCATTAGCTCCCTCTTCATTTTCCGCAAAATCACCCTTAACAATAATGGCTTTTTTAAGTCCTAGCCCTTTTGCAATGTCTTCTTCTAAACGACTCAGTTCATCTAATAAATGAAATGGCATATATAAACTACTTAATATTTCTTCACCTAGTTTTGTAATTGTCATTCCTTTAACTGAAATATGTATGAGGCCTTGCTCATCTAACTTTTCAATCTCGGTTCTTACCATTCGTTCTGAAAGCGCTAGTTCTTGTACTAAAGTACGTCTGCCAACGATTCCTTTTTCAAGAATCTTCTGTAGGATGGTATAACGTATTTTAAACATTTGGGTAAACTCAGGAAGTAACTTTTCTAAGGCTACGATTTTATTTTCCATACCATACTCCTTGGGAACATTTTTGTCCCATATTTCTAGTTTTGTCCCACATACTTATTCTATATAATAATTTCATATTTATCAATAGTTTTATCACATTTAATAGCTTTATTATTAAAAAATCAGGAAAATGTTTAAATACAAAAGTAGGTAAGCAACTTTATCTATCACTTACCTACTTTTATCCTATAAATATGAAACGATACTAATCATAATCTTCACTGGTTAAAATTCTACCCTCATCTAATAGTAAGATTGCAATATTAGAGGCATGATCCGTAATACGCTCTATATTACTAATCATATCTAAGAAAATAATACCTGCATAGGGATTGCACTCTTCTTTAGCCAGCCTCTTCATATGCTTTGAGCGTAGCTTCTCTTCTAATTTATCCACCTTATCCTCTAATGAAATGGCTTCTGTTGCCATAGCTCTATCTTGTTTTTCATAGCCCTTTATTGCCTTAGAATAGCATTCAAGTGCTACATCTGCAATGCCTTCTAATTCTTTCTTTGCTCCCTCTGAGAAATTTAGATTCTGCTCTTTTAGCTTAACAGCTAATTCACCAATGTTATCTGCATGATCTCCTACGCGCTCAATATCACTTACCATATGAAATAATTCGGCTACCTTAAGCTGTTCCTTTTCCGATAAACTTAAATTACTTAGCTTAATTAAATAACTATTTAATTTTTCTTGTAGTGTATTAATCTCTCTTTCTCTTTCAAATACTTCTTTCATCTTAGATTCATCTTGCTCAAAGAGTGCCTCTAATGAAGTCTGTACATTCCAACAAGCCATCTCTCCCATACGAAGGACTTCTTTAATCGTTGTTTGAACGGCAACTGTAGGCGTTTCTAAAAGACGTTCATCTAAGAAATAATCATCATTTCTTTTTTCTTTACTCTTACCCTTAACAAGGCTTTCTGCAAGAAAAACGAGGAAATTTCCAAATGGAAATAAAATAATGGTACTTAGTACATTAAAGATAGTGTGTACAATACTTATTTGTGTGACATCAATAAGCTCATTACGTAGACTTGGTATCGCAAAATTAAATAGAATGACCGCTAGTATTCCAAATATAATCGTTCCAATTAAATTAAATAAAAAATGAATCGTAGCTGCTCGCTTCGCATTAATACTAGCACCTATACTCGATAAAATAGCTGTAATACAAGTTCCTATATTTTGTCCTAAAATAA
>JAHLFQ010000086.1 GCA_018883705.1 Candidatus Cellulosilyticum pullistercoris | reverse complement strand
GTAATAACCGGTGGCGTTTTATAAGTAATAGTTTGTTTGCCTAGATGTCCCATAATATGCCTCCTAAATAAAGTAATAAATAATACCAATAATCACACTCGAAATGGTACCAAATACAATAACAGGGCCTGCTATAGTAAAGATCTTAGCACCTAGTCCATAAATATAGCCCTCTTTTTTGTACTCCATACCTGCACTAACCATAGAATTGGCAAATCCTGTAATCGGTACAAGCGCCCCTGCACCACCAAATCTCCCAACATTATCATAAACATTAAAAGCCGTCATTACAGCACTAATAAAAATTAAACTATCTGTTGCCCATGTACTTGCTTCTGGAAACGAAAGTCCCCAAAACATATAGCAGTCAATCAGTAGTTGACCTAATGAACAGATAATACCTCCTATAAAAAAGGCTTTAATACTATTTACAAACACTTTATTTTTGGGAGAATGCTTATCGACAATTTTTTGATACTCACTTTTTACTTGATTAATGTTAGACATTGATTTTCTCCTTTACCCAGTAATAATTTCTATAAAGTATGGATAGATCCAATAGCATAAAGAACCTGCTAGCTTCCCTAATGCTAAAGCAAATACAATTAATGTGATACCTTTTCTCATTTTAATACGCCTATTCATAATAGGAAGTACATCTAATACCTCTGCAAGGGCAATAATAAGCGCTCCAATAAACATTCCAAATGCAAATAATAATATGACGATTAGAATAGGAATATTGGGTAATCTAAAGTGCCACATTGAAAAAATACTGCCTAGCATACTACCCACAATAATGGCATTTTCATACCACATCATAGCATGCACTGTTTTAGTACGATATGCCATAAGTGGAATCACACCAATGATAGAAATAAAGGCAACTACGCCTCCAGAAACCACAAAACCTGCGCCTAGTCCTAAAATAATTCTTATGATAACACTACATACTTCCCACATCATGGCTCTCCTCTTCTGCGGTCAGTAATCGTTGCAATCTCACAATTCTCTACATCCATTTCATAATTTTTCATTTCTACTTGCATAGGTGTGGGGTCTTCTGTAATTTTGCGAAAACCAATATGATTAAAGAAAACAATAATGCCCACAGTAATTCCTATAGAATAAGGAATGGTAAACAGGAAAGGTTGCTCTACTGCTTCCCCTGTAAACATCTGATTAAGAATAATAAAGGTTTTTCCCAGTGAAGTATCCGTATTATAGGTCATAATAGCAATACATGCACCTGTAAATACAATCATACACACCCCTAGTACTTTCACCCATTCCCAAATATCCTTAGGCTTAGTAGGGTTAGGTTGATACTCAATAACAATATCGGGTTCTCCCAAATTTTGAATCTCTGCTTTAGGATAATCCTTCCAAATTCTATTAATAATTTCGATAATTGTAATAATATATTTACCTTTTTTATCAGGCTCTGGTACACAAAAGATTTTCGTCGCATCTACCTTGGCCTTCACTTCAGATGGTGCAGCCACATCTGCTATTTCTCCAATCGTTACCCATTTTTGAGCCTCTACGGTTTTTCTTTTATAAGCACGTAAGTAAATTGTAACTTGTTGCATATCCATCTGATTCGCCCCTATCTACAAACATTCCACTACTATAATCAGGTGCTTCACCTAAATCAAAGCAATAGTAAGCCGTAGCACCTCCAGCGACAATCAAGCAAATACATAAAATAGCTAATATAATCTTACTTTTCATAGAAATACCTCCCTTTCTTCTTATTCTTTTTTAGTTTTACCTATTATTCATTTATTATTCTTTTTCTCATGATTGACACTTCAAGCTACTCGGTTTGACGCCTTCTACCTATTGGTCTTGATTGATCATAAAAAAAAGCAGCTTAGCTGACTTAAAAGTCTTCTAAACTACTTCTTATTTTTATAAAGCGCTCACTTATCGATATTTCTCAAAGCCTTCGCGCTTTCTTTCAATCATCTCATCAATACGTTCAATATAATCTTTCAAACTTTTTACATTTGGAATACGATCGATGCGTTCACCATTTTGATAAACCATTTTGGTGATAGCACCTGCGCCCAAAGCAATAATACTTTCAGCTTCTTCCATAATCTCAATATTATAAATACCCTCTGTACCTGGCTTTGCATATCCTACATTCTCAAAATTACCTAGCATATTTTTTTGTCTATACATGTAATAAGGATAAAGTCCCATTTGACTCATTTCCATTTCACACAGATTAAGCATCTCCTGAATCTTTTCTCCTTCTGTTAGATGAATAGATGCTTCATCTAAGGTGAGGGCTTCTTTTAATTTTGAAGCTCTTTTTATGGCCATCGTATGAACCGTTATATTTTCTGGACCTAGTTTTTTAAGCTCTGCTAAAGTGTATGCAACATCCTTTAAATCTTCTCCTGGTAAGCCTAAAATCATATCCATATTGATATTATTATGGCCTAATTCTCGTGCCACCCTAAACACTTCTCTAATATCTTCAACACTGTGCCTTCTTCCAATTGCGTCTAAGGTCTTTTGATTCATACTTTGCGGATTAATAGAGATACGTCCGACACCATGTGCCTTCATAATTCGTAATTTTTCAGCATTAATTGTATCAGGTCGTCCTGCTTCCAAAGTATACTCTTCAATTTGACTTAAATTAAAACACTTTTCTACATGACTAAGAAGTCTATCTAATTGATCTTCATTTAAGCTTGTAGGCGTACCACCACCTATATATAAGCTACGAATTCTCATGTTTTTCTTTGCTTCTGCTACAAAGCTAATTTCTTTAAAAAGTGCTTCTAGATACGGTTCTACTTTATTTTGCATTTGTTCTAATGAATAAGCCGTAAAAGAACAATACACACAGCGCGTCGGACAAAATGGAATACCAATATAAATGCTTACTTCATCTGGCTGATTCTTTTCTAAAATAGCTAATTCTTGTTTTGCTACCTCACGCATTAAAACGCGTTTATTAGGGCTAACTTTATACGCTTCATCAAGATAAGCATCAATTTCAGCATCATTTAGCCCTTCTTTGATGGCTTCATGAACAAGCTTAGTTGGCCTAATTCCTGTTAGAATACCCCATGGCATGGTCTTTCCTGTATATGCTACTAAAACATCATAAACTGCTTTCTTTAAAGATTCTTTAATGGCTTTTTTATCTCTAATAGCATCTCCTAATAAGTTTACAGGATATACCTGTTCGTAAAGTACAACCGCTTCTTGTTTTAAACGTGCAATAGACTTTTCTCCGTCATAAATAGTTTGTAATAGGAGGGAGTCTTTAATATAAGGTAAAAATAAGTTCATGACATTAGTTAGCTCATAAGAAGCTTCATGTCCTTCGCATAACAATTCTATCATAGTATCTTCTGCCTCTTTTCTTTCTCTTTCTAACCCTCAGTCATTTTACATTCCATCATAAAAGTTAAAGACAGGGCTTGTTTCTCGCTCCTTTTTAACTGTTGTTTGATTTCCATGACCTGGGAAAAGTACCGTTTCATCTGGTAAAGAGAAAATTTGCTTTCGAATACCATCTAAAAGTTTTACAGCATTGCCACCTAATAAATCAGAACGTCCAACACTACCTTCAAATATAATATCTCCTACAAAAGCTAGCCCTTCTTTCTCAGAATAATAAGCGACTCCGTCTGCAGTATGACCTGGTACATAAATGACTTGTACTTTAAAATCAGCATTTGCTTCAAGAACAATCTCATCACCATGCTCTACATATTCATCTGCCTCCATAGTAAGTGGCACCTCAAAATAATTCATTGATAAGTTCCATTTTGGATCTTCTAAATAAATTTTTCCTTCTTTATGAATCACAATAGATGCACCTAAAGCGTCTCTTACTTCCTTTGCTGAACTAATATGGTCTATATGTCCATGTGTAAGCAGTATTTTTTCAATGACAAAACCTTGTTCTTTTATATAGTTTACAAGTTTCTCGCCCTCTACACCTGGATCTATTACAAAACCATGTTTTGTAACATCATCTATATATAAATAAGTTAATTCACCGAACATACCGCCTGATAATGCTTGTATCATATGTCTTCCTCCAACTTTCTAAGATTTATTATCTATTATACTATGTGTTCTCATTTTTTGCATCTCTTGTATTGGAAATAGGATATGACAGATACCTATTTAAGCTATCTATACAATATACTAAAATAACTTGCTACTATCTAGTAAAATGGTAACGGGCCCATCATTTACTAAAGCTACTTTCATATCTGCTTGGAAGATTCCCATCTCAATAGGAACTTCTTCTTGCTCTAAACGTTTAATAAATGTATGAAACTTCTCTCTTGCCTCTTCTACTGAACCTGATGCTGTAAAGCTAGGTCGCATTCCTTTAACAACACTTCCATATAAAGTGAACTGTGGCACAATCAGAAGTTTTCCTCCTATATCTTTCACAGATAGATTCATTTTATCTGCCTCATCACTAAATACACGTAGTCCAGCAATTTTTTTAGCAATATAATCAAAGTCCTGCATGGTATCTTCGCTTCTTACTGCTACTAATACCATTAATCCTCTATTAATTTTTCCAACAACTTTGCCTTCTACTGTAACAGATGCTTCACTTACTCTTTGTACAACTGCTCTCATAATCATCCTCCCTTTAACATCTTTATCTAGCTTGGTGCTATTTCTAATCAATCACTTTAATACTATCTTCTTCCTTAACAAAAGAGGTACGCCCTTATTAATTTAAGGCATACCCCTTATATACTTCTATGAATTTACACGAATAATCTCAAGTACGTCTCGTACAGCTTCAATCTTTCTTATTAATTCTTCTAATTGATAAATATCTGAAATCTCAACTTTTACATTAAAGATTGCATTGGACTTAGTTGTTTTGGCATTAAGCGATTTTACTGGTAGTTTCATATCAGATAAAATCTTTGAAATGTCTACAATAATACCTAAGCGATCTAAACAAGTAATTTGAATCTCTGTTACATAGGTACGTTTGATCATAGCTTCTTTGCCTTCTTGCCAAGTTGCTTCTATAAGTCGTTCCTTTTCCTCTGGTGGCATATTTAAAATATTGACACAGTCAGCACGATGAATCGATACCCCTCGTCCACGCGTAATATATCCAATAATATCATCACCTGGAAGTGGTCCACAACATTTCGAAAAACGTACTGCTATGTCCCCAACACCTTTTACCACAATACCGCTTGAATGACGATGAGGTCTAGGAACAGGCGTATTTTCACTATGCACCTCTACAATAGTTGGTGGTACTAATTCTTTCTTTACCTTGAGTGTTTCATCAATAAGCTTTTGGATAATTTGGCGTTCTTTCATCGTACCATATCCAATGGCTGCACAAATACCCGACCACGCTTTCATACCATAACGCTTACAAATGACATCTACTACTGCACTATCTGTTAAATAAGAAAGATTATATCCTCTTTGTTTAGCTGCTATTTCTAAAAGCTCTTTTCCACGCAAGATATCTTCATCTTTATATTGCTTACGGAACCATTGATTAATCTTATTTCGAGCCTGTGCACTCTTAACAATATTAAGCCAGTCTCTACTTGGACCTTTTGCATTACCTTGTGTAAGAATTTCCACACGGTCACCATTCTTAAGCACATAATCAATTGTAACAATCTTACCATTTACTTTAGCGCCTACCATCTTATTACCTACACCACTATGAATTTGGTAAGCAAAATCAATAGGTGTAGAGCCTTGTGGTAAAGTTAAAAGTTCTCCCTTTGGCGTAAAAACATAAACCTGATCCGCATAAACATCTAAGTCCCCTTTTAAAGCACTCATAAATTCGCGGTTATCACTCATATCTCTCTGCCATTCCAGAATTTCTCTGAGCCATGTCAGTTTTTCTTCTGATCTATCTTTCACACCCTTATCGGTTTTTCCCTCTTTGTACTTCCAATGAGCAGCAATACCATATTCAGCTGTACGATGCATTTCTTCCGTACGGATTTGCATCTCAAAAGGTGTTCCTTCTTCTCCCATAAGTGTCGTATGAAGTGAGCGATACATATTAGGCTTTGGCATAGCAATATAATCTTTAAAACGACCTGGTATAGGTGTATACATTTCATGTATAATACCCAGTACCCCATAACAATCCTTAACTGTTTTGACAATAGCACGTACTGCAAATAAATCATAAATTTGATCTAGCGTTTTATTTTTATTAACAATCTTTTTATAAATACTAAAGAAATGCTTTGGTCTACCTTCAATAACCGCTTCAATACCCGCTTCTTCTACCTTTGCTTTAATCTGATCGACAATATGATTAATATATTGAACACGCTCTTTTCGTTTACTCGCAATTTGATGTGCTAAGTCATAATAAACCTCTGGCTGAATATATCTTAAAGATAAATCCTCTAAATCGACTTTGATCTTACAAATTCCAAGGCGATTCGCAATAGGTGCATAAATACTTAGTGTTTCTTCAGCTATCTCCTTTTGCTTTTGTGGTTTCATATATTTCAGTGTTTGCATATTATGAAGCCTGTCTGCAAGCTTAATAAGGACTACCCTTATATCTTGAGCCATGGCAAGAAACATCTTACGATAATTCTCAGCTTGGATTTCTTCTTTTTGAAGTTGTCTATTTTGAGAAGCATACTGGATTTTACCAAGCTTTGTTACTCCATCTACTAAAAGAGCAATTTCCTTATTAAATAAACGTTCAATATCTTCTAATGTATAGTCTGTATCCTCCACTACGTCATGTAGTATCCCTGCCACGATGGATTCAATATCGAGTTCTAAGTCCGCTAAATTACAGGCTACTGCCAAAGGGTGAATGATATAGGGTTCTCCTGACTTTCTAAATTGGGATTCATGAGCCTTTTTAGCAAGTTGATAAGCTCTCTCAACCATCTCCAAATTATCAGAAGGATGATAGGAACGTATTTTTTCTATTAGTTTTTCATAAATTTCATCTGGTTCTGACATCACTGACCCCCCTTTATGTAGTCTTATTATAATTATTTTATATTATAGTCATCTTAAAACAAAAATTCAATCCTATAATACATAAACTTATTCTTATTCCTATTTTTTGATACTTTTTAGACTTTTTTAATCGCCTTATAAGTACTTAATCTTATAATAGTATAAATTTTTTTATATTAAAATAATAAATAAGCAAAGCATAAAAATGCTTTGCTTATTTATTATTGCCTAATATTGTAAAATTGATTCGATTTCGTATCCTTTTAATAAGTCACGACCATTAAGGTCTTTAAGTTCAATAAGGAATACAATCTTTTCTACTGTTCCACCCATTTTTTCAATCAGATCAATCATTGCTTTTGTTGTGCCACCTGTTGCCAATAAGTCATCTACAATAACAACTTTTTGTCCTTTTTTAATCGCATCAATATGCATTTCAATCGTTGAAGTACCATACTCTAAATCATATGTTTGTTCAATACATTCATAAGGAAGTTTTCCAGGCTTTCTAACTGGTACAAATCCTTTTTTTAATTTATATGCTGTTGGTACCCCAAAAATAAAACCTCTCGCTTCTGGTCCTACAACAAGATCAAAATCAATACCTTCTAATTTAGAAGCGATTTGATCAATAGATGCCACTAATCCTTCACCATCTTGAAGTAGTGTTGTAATATCTTTAAAAAGAATACCTTCCTTTGGAAAATCTTTTACATCACGAATAAGAGAATATAAATTCATTTTTGCCTCCTTAAATCTTGGTTATCATAGGCCTTGATTTAAACAACTACTTTATTTTATATTTTAGTAAGTTAATTTTTAACGCCACGTTTCATTATAACATAACTAGTTAGCTATGATAATAGGTTTTTCGAACATTTTTTTCAGATTCATAATTTATTTACGGATTTTTCATCTTTTTAGTTGCTGAAATATTTTTTAAATAACTATACACCTTTTATAATTCTATGATATAATATAAAAGCTATATATATTAATAGGAGTGTTATCATGTCGGAAAAATTTCAAGTAGGCCAAATTATTGAAGGAACAGTTACAGGTATTAAACCTTTTGGGGCTTTTGTATCTTTAGATGACGCGACTCAAGGACTTGTCCATATCTCTCACATTTCACATGGCTATTTAGAAAATATTAATGATGCCATTAAGGTAGGAGATACTGTTAAAGTTAAGATTTTATCTATTGACGCAGAAAAAGGTAAAATTTCTCTTTCCATCAAAGAAACTCAAGAAAAACCAAAATCAACTTCTAGACCTAACAATTCTAGATCTAGTAATTCAAGACCTCCAAAAAAAGAGGCAAGTCCAGCTAGCTTTGAAGATTTAATGAAAGATTTCTTAAAAGTTTCAAATGACCGTCAAGCTGATATCAACAAACGTTTAAATCGCTAATCATGACTACATCTAATTAAAAGGCACCCGAAGACAGGTGCCATTTTTCTTGCCCTTTATCTATTAATCATCTCTCTTTCTTTTTAATCTTATTTACTACCACACTTGTTTTAAAATAGATACTTACATTTTATCCTTTGGTAGCAATCCTTATACTTCTAATTTATCTTAAAAGCTTTTCTAATAATTCTAGAATTTCAAATTCTAGCACACTATTAAATCCATCTTTTTTTAGCTGTGAAAGTTTCTCTTCTATCTCATGCATCCCCATGAAAAGTTCCCATTGATACTTACCTGCTTCATACTGTTTAATGACTTCTTCTTTTTCTTTTTTTGCTTCTGCTAACGTAAGCATTTTACTTTCATATTGTTCATAAAGTCCTCTTGATGCAATATAATAGCACTGCTCATACATAGGAAGGCCACTTGGCATGGGCGCCTTCTCTTTAGCCAATTTATCAAGCTGTTTAATATTCATCTTTAGCACCTCCTATTTATTTGCCTAATAAACCCTATCTTCTATACCTTTTTATCCGTCTATCTACTATAGTTTCTTTCATTTTAAATCATTTTATTTCATCTTACAATGAACGACTTTATTTTATACCAACATGCAATATCTTAGCAAACATTGGTTGCCTACATTTTTCATTTTATTCATGCACCACTTAGGGTTTATCTGAATAGTTTATATTAAATGGACATTAATTAATATAAGGAGGCGTCTTAAATGAATCCATTTTTAGAAAAATCTATGCCTGTAGAGAATTTTTTCAACAATTGGGAAAATATCTACCCACAACCCTACAATAAGTATACCGTAGATCCCTATACCCGAACACGTATTATTTTAATGAATGGTACTGAGATTGAATCTATTTTCTTTTCACATCAGTTTGCTAGAAATTGTACTAACAATGACTTAAGGCGCGAAATAGCCATTTTAAGAAGATTAGACCAACAACAACAGAAAATAATTAGTGTATTAAAACCTGCTGATGAAAGTATTCTAGAACATACAATAGGCTATGAACAACTTGCAGTTGATTTAACTGCTGAATTAGCTCAGCGAGAACCAGATTGCTATGTGAAAATGGCATTAGATTTTGCTTTATTAGAAGATTTCGACCATCTTTATCGTTACTCAGACTTAGCCTACTTAGAATATGGAGAAAAGATGGAGTATTTAGTAGGTCATTATACAGAAATCATGCCAGGTAGGCCTACTATTGCTCATCATCGTTTCCCCACAGATAACATCAAATACTATACTGATTTTGACAAGGCCTGTCCTATTACTAAATTAAATACTTTCATTATTACAGCTGCTGAACAACAAACTATGAATTACTATATGAATGTTGTTAATTTATATTGCTCTGACCTAGGTAGAAAACTTTATCAGGAAATCGCTTTAGTTGAGGAAGAACATGTCAGCCAATACGAGAGTCTCTTAGATCCAAATCTTACATGGTTAGAAAATCTATTAATGCACAAATATAATGAATGCTACTTATACTACTCTTGCTACTGTGATGAAACAGATGAATGTATTAAAAAAATTTGGGAATGCCACTATTATCAAGAAATTGCTCAACTTCATAGAGTTGCTCACCTCTTAGAAAAGTATGAGGGTAAATGCTGGAATCAAGTTATTCCTGATGGAGAATTCCCACAACTATTAAGACTCCATTCCAACAAAGAATATATACGTAAAATTCAAGAAAATACGGTGGAATTAACCTCTAAACTAGAAAAATATGTAGATGTTGAAAAGTTACCTTGTGATGATGTTTTCTTTAAAATGCAAGATATCTTAAATGAACCAGTATGCCAAGTTCCAAGCCATATAGTGATCGACGAACTGATCCAAGAAAATGGCATAGACTACCGTTACGAAGTGGCTCCAAATCCTATTAAAGCTCTTAGAAATCGTCATGAAGATAATGTTTGTGTAGGGCGCTCATAGATCCACTCTCTTAAAGAAATATAGAACCAAATTATTATAATACGTTGTAAATCTTCTTAAATAATCAGTAATTTATAGATGGATATCATACTATAAATTACTGATTTTTTTATATATTATATGAATAAATGACTTTCTTAAATGAAATATTCTTATTTAACCACCTATTTTTAGAATCATTCTCTCTAAGTAATTACTCCGACTCTTCTTTTAAACATGATTTTTAGGACTTCTGCCATACAAAGACTCTTTTACCTTTACCATTTATAATCGATAAGCCTATAATATTTTTAGCTTCATCATATGCAATTTTTTCTACCGAAAATCTCTCATTGCTGATGTACTTACTTCCATTCTGTCTTATCTCTATCTCCTCGGCTTTAATCCATATAAAAGGCGCTGTATAAAGTTCTCTGCCTATGCCCCAGTTAACACAAGCGCGCTTAAAAGAATCACTTGCAAGTCCTTTTTCCTTTTCTGTAAAGCTTACAGCACCTGTATCCTCTTTACTTACCCATTGCTGCTTCTCACCATCCCAAAGAGATACAATGAATTTGCGTTTTCCCTAGTATGCTCTCGCTTCCAATTCATACTTCCTACTGTTTCATCAAGAATATTCATATCACATCTTGCATCTTTGTAAAGTAATAATGACATCCCATTTTGTCTTACCATCCCTACTCTTACATCTATTTCATCAGCTTTTAATGTTCTAAATTTCATCTTCTCCGCCTTCTTTTTTGCATTTTATATATTTTAGTCATAATTCTTAATCTCATTAGTTAGTATGTGCTTTAAAAACCTTACTCATTCTACATGTATTAGAAATATATTTCATGACCTATATATATGAATTTATATAAAGTTAGAGTTTGATATTCTTTACCATAATGTTCAACATAAAAAAATATTTTTCATTTTGAAAAAGAAATATAGAAAAGTATTCTATAGCACTACTTTTATTATTAGTTGTTAATCTATCATTTATTAAATCAGGAGTTAAATTCATAATTGATAAGATCATGTTTCCCCTTACTACTTGATTCAAATGATAGGATTTTAGTTTTTCTTGAATTTATCTTCATAATTCCAAGATTGAATACTTATCTTATCAGCGTTTTTAATAAAATATTTATTCTCGTAGGTAACATCACTCTTATTTTGACACCAATCATATTTTATTATATAATTTTTGAACTATACATCTAAATACTTATGTTGTTCAAACATATACTATATAAAAAAATTTAATAGAGGAGATCTGCCGTGAAAAAGAAAAAAGTTTTATTCATTAGTATTTTTACCCTATTTCTTATCCTCATAATAGGATGTAGTCTTTATGTAAGCAGCTATTATCCAGCAAATGATATGGCTTTAGAAGCACTCTCTCATTCATCAACTAATATTCGTCATCTTTCAGACGATACCCTTATTTTTGAGCCTGAAAGTCCAAATACTGGCTTTATTTTCTATCCTGGAGGTAAAGTAGAATATACTGCTTATGCACCACTTTTACGCACTCTTGCTGAAAATGGCATCCTATGTATTTTAGTTAAAATGCCCTTTAATCTAGCTGTATTAGATATTAATGCTGCTGATGAACTTCTAGACCTTTATCCTGAAATTGAAAACTGGTATATAGGTGGCCATTCTCTAGGTGGCTCTATGGCTGCAAGCTATCTTGAAAATCATGTTGAAGACTATAAAGGTCTTGTACTACTTGCTTCTTATTCAACAGTCCCTTTAAATACAACTAACTTAAAGGTTATCTCTATTTATGGTTCTAATGATCAGGTTCTAAATGCTGAAAAATATCAAGCCAATCGAACAAATCTACCAGATGACTTTATCGAATACGTCATTGAAGGTGGCTCTCATGCTTACTTTGGCGCCTATGGTTTACAAAAGGGAGATGGTATTGCTACCTTATCCAATACACAACAAATTGAATGCACAGCAAATTTTCTTCTAGAACATATGCAATAAGCCAAAAAAGATATCTATCTTTCAAACATCGATTATTCTGCCTGAACGATAGATATCTTTTTACTTTTACTGAGTTTTCATATAACCTGACCAGTGTATTCTCTAATCCCTATGTCCTCTTACTCTGGACAGAATAATAGACCATCGTTTATAATAGCCGTATCACACTTAAATCTATAAAAATCTATGAGGTGGTAATTTTATGTTAAATAAATTTGATAATGCTTTCAAGCTATTAAAACTCTCGCAATGTGCTTTTATGATATGTACATTACTCTATTTACTAGAATCTTTATTTATTCGTGGTTTATTTACTAATATCTATTTATTTATTGCCGCGTTAATATTAGGTTGTATCAGTACCATTATTGCCCTTATAAAAAAGGCATATCTATTTGTTGCTATAGATGTTACTCTTATTATGATATGCTCTCTAATATTCTTTTTCTTAATATACGTATAGATTAGTTTATAAATGCTATACAAAAAAATTATTATTTTTAGTATATAGACTAGGTTTAATAATCTAGTCTTTTTATTTTTAAACAAACGGCATTTTTAATCTAAATAACTATTTGTTTGATTAAAATACTACTGACACTCTTACTTTTTCTTTATATTCATCCCTATTAGCAAGCCTGCCAACATTCCAAAACAAATTCCATAAGTTAAAGCCTGAGAACCAAACTTATTCATAAATGCAGAACTAACGGATACACCGAAACACATTCCAAGACTCATGCCGTATGACATATAAGTCTCTTCTTCACTTTCTTGTTTGTTATCAATAATCTCTTCTGATTTTGATATAGAACCTTTTTTCTTTGACTTTTTTGTTACTAATAACATTACTATGGATAAGGTAATTCCTACTATAACCCATGGTAATGCTACCAAAATAAAATCTTTCATTTTTATTCCCCTTTAAAATATCTATTTTCTTCAGTATCTATCTAAACAAAATTTTATCCTTTTGTTATCAACTAAAGTTTTATTCTCATTATATCATCATATAAAAATAAGACCAGATCATTACTGGTCCTATCTAAAACTATTCTTTTTTTAAACATAGAATAAATGCTAATATTTTCTTATCAACATCCAGATATCCAAGATATTTTTTAATATGTCCGGCAACTTCATACGTAATAGCATCTTTAATATTTATGTTCATGTTCAATAAGTATCCACCAGCTTAGCTGGTGGTTTTATTTTGCCCTATAAGGGCCTGTTACCTGCATGTGCCTAAAGGCACTTCTTAGTTCCGCCATTCGCATAAAAACCTTTACCTGCAACCCTTAAAAGGGTCCGTGTATTCTTTCAAACTTATTTGATCTGTCATCATATCTTCATGCAGCTGATTTTTTATATACTCTTGAATTGCTTTTTTATTAGCTCCTACTG
>JAHLFQ010000085.1 GCA_018883705.1 Candidatus Cellulosilyticum pullistercoris | reverse complement strand
GAAGTGTATTATTTACGGCAACTACTTTATTGCTACTTATAGCAAAGAGGTTGTCGTTTGTAGCAGTGTCACCATCCTCACCAGTAGGACCAGTAGGACCAGTAGGACCGGTAGGACCAGTAGGACCAGTAGGACCAGTAAAACCAGTTAGACCAGTCAGACCAGTAGGACCAGTAGGACCAGTAGGACCAGTAGGGCCGGTACGGCCGGTAGGACCAGTAGGACCAGTAGGGCCAGTAAAACCAGTTAGACCAGTTAGACCAGTAGGGCCAGTAGGACCAGTAGGGCCAGTAGGACCGGTAGGACCGGTACGGCCAGTAGGACCAGTAGGGCCGGTAGGACCAGTAGGGCCAGTAGGGCCGGTAGGACCAGTAGGGCATTTAGGACAAGGATGGCAAGGATGACAACAAGGCTGTGGGCAAGGTTGAGGACAAGGCTGTGAGTAAGACTCTGAGCAAGGCTCTGAGTAAGGCTCTGAGCAAAATCTAAAATGACGATGACGTCTATCGCATCGGTCTGATTCCCAAGAACGCATAAACTTCCCTCCTTAAGGATAGTATTTTGAGTTGTACGCTCAGTACATTATATGCAAATATTCAACAGGGGTACCAAAAATAACTGTCGTGCCTATCAATAACGGCTTTGTTTATTTGGATAAAATGGTTCTAAAATTCTACTAATGACACAAAAATTCATTAAAATAATGTATAATAAAGTAAAATGACTAATTAGAAAGGATGATTTTAAGTGAATTACTCAGATGATACGTATAAGCCAACAAAAAAACAGGTAATCATTCCTATTATTGTATTAGTAGTAACATTAGCTATAGGAGGAATCTTGCTATTAGTTGCCAGAACTTTAAATGATGAAGGAAAAAAGGTTAGCTTTATAGCACCAAGTACAGAAATCTTTAATTTAGAGGAGCCAGGAAATTATACAATCTATTTAACGACTCAAATAACAAGTGACAAGATGAATTATAGTTTACCAGAGAATTTTAAAGGTCTTGATGCAGAATTAACTTTCGGTGGAGAGAAAGTTACACTTACTAAAATAGATGATGCTTATACATATGGTGAAGAAGGGAATCGAAGTGAAAGTTATTTAAGCTTTGATATAAATGAACCTGGAGAATATCAATTAACGACGCGTGTAGAAAGTGAATCTATATCGGAGCTAGTACTTGCTATTGGAAAAACAGAAGAGAATTTGGAAATGGCTTTAATATTAGCTACTTGTGCTGGTATGTTAATACTCATGGGTATTTGCCAATTTGTAGCATACATGATTTTCTATTTGGGAAAATGGCTTTATTATTATTACAAAATGAAAAGAATATAAGAGCTAAAAGTAACATGTACTAGTAAGTTAGCACTTTAAGAACTGATAAATTTTTAGGTATGATACGATAGCAAAATGGTAAATACTAAGGAAAAGTTCATAAGGAGAGAGAAAAATGACAGATTTGAATACACCAGAAGATTTACCACTTGGACTTATGATGCAACTTGGACAAAATGTTAATGCCATGAATACCTTTGCAAGTTTAAATAATAGTGAAAAAATGCAAATGGTAGACTATATAAAAAGCGCTGCAACAGGCGATGAAGCAAAAACACGCATTAATGAGATCCTAAATGCGCTAGAGAATCATCAAAGTTTATTTTAATAAGTACACTTAAAAGGCACATTTTAATGTGCCTTTTAAAGTTTTTCCATTTGAGTCAGTTTTAGTTTCTGATATAATGGTGAAGAATTTAGCGAAGGAAGAATAGAAGGAGAAGAAATATGGCAAAAGTCTATCAATTTCCGACCAATAAACAGAGAAATCATAACAAAGCACCTCATTATTCACCAGATCATGCTATGTTAAAGAGTCTGATGGAGACTTTAATACTTACTTATGAGGATAAAATTAAAGAATTAGAGGCCTATAAGGATGAGATTAAAGCGCTAGATGGTCTTGCTTTAAAGACGCCTAAGGAAGTGTTAAAACAAGTTAAAGTATTACAAAAGCTTTTTTTAAAGTATGGTATTAGTTGCAATTTTTTTAAGTTCTATACCAAAGGAGAAGTACAGATTCTTTATTATAATGAATCAAATAGTATTTACGTCATAAAAAATGAAAATTTAAAGGAAGCTAGAAATCTTAAATCAGGAGAGTTTATTCAAGAATTTGAAGGCTATCCATTTTCACTTTGTATAGAAACAGCTGTCTTAGAGATTTTTGAAAATCAAATAAATAAATTAGAAATTACTATTACCACACTAAAAAACACCCAGATATAAAGATAAAGTAGGTACAAATGTATAAAGTATTTTTATTTGAAAGACGCTCTTTTTTAGTTTATACTTTTGTTTATTAAACTTTTACATAAGAAAGTAATGGAGGGAAGAAACATGTATAGCTTTAAAAATGACTACAGTGAAGGAGCACATCCTAACATTTTAGAAAGCCTAGTAAGAACTAATGAAGAGCAAACTTCAGGTTATGGAGAAGATGCTTATACGGAAGAAGCAAAAGCACTGATTAAAAAGCATATAGGAAGAGAAGATGTAGATATTCACTTTCTAGTAGGTGGTACACAAACTAATTTAACAGCTATTTCTGCTTTCTTAAGACCTCATGAAGCAGCTATTGCAGCACATTCTGGGCATATTGCAGTTCATGAAACAGGCGCTATTGAAGCAACAGGACATAAAGTTGTAACTGCTTATGCAGAAGATGGAAAATTAACAGCTTGTCAAATTAAAGAACTTGTAGCAAAGCATGAAGATGAGCATATGGTAAAACCTAAGCTAGTTTATATTTCGGATTCAACAGAAGTTGGAACCATTTATACAAAAGAAGAGTTACAAGCGATTAGCGACTATTGTAAGAAAGCAGACTTATTATTATTTGTAGATGGTGCAAGACTAGGTTCGGCACTTATGGCAAAAGGAAATGATGTCACTTTAAATGACCTGGCAAGACTGACAGATGCTTTTTATATTGGTGGCACAAAAAATGGAGCATTAATGGGAGAAGCGCTTATTATTATAAATAATAATCTTAAAAAAGATTTTAGATATTTAATTAAACAAAAAGGTGGCTTACTTGCTAAGGGTAGAATCATTTCTATTGGTTTTATTGAACTTTTTAAAGAAAATCTATTTTTTGAAATAGCAGCCCATGCAAATCAAATGGCGGAAAAGCTTACAAAAGGTATTGAAGCAGCAGGATTTGAATTTTTAACCACGTCCTCAACCAATCAAATTTTCCCTATTTTCCCTAATAGAGTGATAGAGTGCTTAAGAAAGAATTATGATTTTTCTGTATGGGAAAAGATAGATGAAGACCATACAGCAATTCGTTTAGTAACTTCTTGGGCGACTAAAGAAGAATGTGTCATAGCATTTAATAAAGATTTATTAGCAGCTAAATAAAGTTATACAATTTGCTTAAATAAGGTAACTTTTAACTACCAGTATTTAAATAGTATTTTCAAATGTAAAGTACTATTGCAAAATCAACTGGTAGTTTTATTATTTTTTGAATGAAGAAAGAAAAGGTAACTGTGAAGATTGAAATGATACTTGTTTATGTATGAGGAAAAATTAGGAAAAGTATTTAAAAATAAACATTAAGAAAATCTTAAAAATGTTGCATTTGGTATTTTTTTTGATAGAATAGGTAGGAATCACAAGAAAGTAAATATGCAAGATTGAGACCTATAAAAATAATAAAAGGAGCAAGAAGAAATGTTGTTAATCTATTTTTGGGGGGCCATTTATTATTTAGAAACCATATTTAGAGTGATGTGTACAGGAAAAGTGATAGGACCAGGTTTATTTTATTCACTTATTTTTGCAGCACCGATTGCTATTTTATGCTATTTAATATGTAGTGCTTTTAAAGAGAGTAAGCGAAATACGGTTGGCCTTATTTTAGTAGGCGCTATTTCTGTCATTTTTATTTCACAATTTATTTATTTTAAGATTTTTAGAATGTTTTATTCGCTCTATTCAGCAGCTAATGCAGGACAGATTTTTGAGTTTTGGGAAATCATAGTCATGAAAGTTAGAAACAACTTTTTAGGAGTTGCTCTAATGACAGTACCATTTATCCTAATGATACTTTTTAGAAAGAAATTGAGGAGTTTTAAAGTAATTAAAACAAAAGAAAGAGTGTATTTAGGTGGTGGACTGGTAATTTGCCAAATACTAGCTATATGTAGTTTATCCTTTGCTGGTAAAGAGATTTATACACCATATGATTTGTATTTTCAACACAGTTATCCAGTGGTTGCAGCAGAGAAATTAGGACTTATGACCACTTTAAGACTTGAGGCAAAGCGCATGCTATTTAACTGGTCACCAGCTTTAAGTGAAACGAGCCAAGAAGTAACACTTATAAAGGATGACACAGCGGAAGAAGCTCTCTCAACGGATGTTATAAATGAAGTAAGCAAAGAGGTTAATGAGGATAAAGAATATAATGTTTTAAATATTGATTTTGATAAGTTGATAAACGAAGCAGAGTCAGAGGATATGATTAATATGCATACTTATTTTAAGAATGCAGAACCTTCTGCAAAGAATGAGTATACAGGTAAATATAAAGGCTATAATCTAATTACCATTACAGCAGAAGGATTTTCTCCTTATGCCATCAGAGAAGATTTAACACCTACTTTATATAAGCTATATAAGGAAGGTTATCAATTCACTAATTTTTATACGCCCTTATGGGAACTTAGTACATCTGATGGAGAATATGCTATTTGCACAGGGCAAATTCCTAAGAGTGGTATTTGGAGTATGGAAGCCTCAGCTGATAATGCCATGCCATTTTCACTAGGGAATCAGTTAAAAGATCTAGGTTATACAACTAGGGCATTTCATAATCATGACTTTGATTACTATCGTAGAGATTTGTCTCATCCGAATCTAGGTTATACCTATGAAGCTAAAGGATTAGGGCTGGATATTACAGATACTTGGCCAGAATCAGATATAGAGATGATGGATGAAACGGTAAGTAAATATGTAAATAGTGAGCCATTTCATGCGTATTACATGACGGTAAGTGGGCATATGAACTATTCATTTAGAGAAAATGCCATGTCTGAGAAAAATGAAGAGTTAGTAGCAGATTTAGATTTATCAGAAGAAGCGAAAGCCTATCTTGCTTGTCAAATTGAACTAGACCGTGCAGTAGAAAGTCTTTTAGATCAACTTGAGGCAGCAGGTGTACTTGATCGTACACTTATTATGATTACACCAGATCACTATCCATATGGTTTAAATAATGAATATATTAGTGAACTTGCTGGAAAATCAGTAGATGAAGACTTTGGCATTTATAAAACGACATTATTACTTTATACACCTAATATGACACCAGTTGTTGTGGATAAACCCTGTTCAAGTCTAGATATCTTACCAACCTTATCTAATCTTATGGGTATCAATTATGACTCTAGATTATTTGTTGGTAGAGATATTTTCTCAGATAGTGATCCGTTAGTGATGTTATATAGTCGTAATTTTATTACAGATAAAGGGCGATACAATGCCTTAACTAATGAATTTATTGAAGCACCAGGTGCAGATGTAGATGAAGAGTATGTAAGAGATATGATTGATAAAGTAGATGCTAAGTTTTACTATTCAGCTAAGGTGCTTGAAGAGGATTATTATCATTACATTCTATCAGCCTTAAAATGAGGAAAAGAATGATCGTCTTCGTATGTTATGAGATAAAAAGGGAAAACTAAGGAAACAAAGATACTAGAGCTTAAGGCAAGGAGGAAGTCTGATGATTGTCAAAGTAGATTTTGATTATGATGCAGATTATTTATATTGTCCTGATCATATGGATATGGATACCCTTATTAAGGAGTTTAACGACTGGATTTATGATTCAAGTGTAGAACATCCATTTTGGACAGATGAAAATCACATAGCTGTATGCTATCGGGCAGATGCTATTGCCTACTGGCTTAATAAGTGTATTTTGCCTAAGAGTGAAAAAAAGGCAGAAGTACTTGAACAAATGGTAAGAGAAGATAAGGCATTTGATTATACGATTGTCTTATAATAATGTAGAGTTAAAGGGCGGGAAAAATAGGATTCGTCGTATTTTTCCCTCCCTTTTTGTATATAGCTATAATAAAGTTTAGGTAGCTTTAATTTGAGCTAAGAATAGATTGGGTATAGTTTATAAGATTTGAAAAAAGAAAATGAATGACTTATAATAGAAAAAAGATATTCGGGGAGAAAAATGTCACATGTTATCAAGAGCACTTCTAATCTAAAAGAAGGAGAAAGATACATAAGGAGGAAGTTACTTGAAAAATAATGAGGAAAAAATAAAGTACATTGGTGAGATTGTTGTTATACTATGCTTAGAAATCATTATGCTTCTATTTAGAATGGTTGAGCCTATAGCATGGCCAGCTCAAGTACCATTAGTTTGGCAAAACTTTGGTAATGAGCTTATTTTTGCAGGTATTGAATTTGGGTTAATCATTGTAATTGTGGCACATTTTATTTTTAAAAAATCTTTTAAGGAATTAGGATTAAAAGATTTTAAAGAAAATATTGGCAGTTTAATTGGTAATCTATGTTTTGTAGCGATATGTGTAGGTACATCTTTTATTATTAGTCAATTTAGTAAATTAATGGCGTTTAATAGCTTAAATATAGCCCTTCAAATCATCGCAAACTTTGTTGCAATTGCTTTTATCAGAGAGCTTGTTTTTAGAGGCTTTTTATTTGAAGCGATTTTAAAGCTATTAGATGGAAAAGGTATAATAGCTAGTATTATTTCAGGCGTTTTGTTTGCAATGACTTATATACCAAATATCTTAATAAACTTAAATGAAGTGCATACAAGTGCTGTACTTAGCGCATTAGCCATTCCACTAGCAGTAGGTATTTACCTAGGATTAATTTATTATTATGGTGGTAAC
>JAHLFQ010000084.1 GCA_018883705.1 Candidatus Cellulosilyticum pullistercoris | reverse complement strand
CTAAAACCACCATCATATTTATTAAGATCCCAGCCTAAACCTACAATAACACTTTTAAGCCCTGGATTAGATTTTGTTAAGTCTACTTTTTGCCCTTTTGCTAATGTAATTCCCATTTTATTTCCTCCTTAAATTAAGATAGAGAGACCTATCTATTTTGATTTATTTTTGTCCTATTAACATTTTCTATGCTTTACACATATTTCTCTAACATACTTCTAAGTGAGGCATCCTTTGTCCCATTACCTGTAGCTGCAAATTTCCATTCCCCATTATGACGGTATACTTCCCCAACTTCTAGGGCTGTATAACCTTTATAACTATCTGTTAAATTAAAGCGTACAAGCTCCTTTTGGGATTGATTATCTACAATACGAATATAGGCATTTTGAATCATGCCAAAGTCTTGACCTCGTTTAATACAATTGAAGATATTGACAACAAAGATGAGTCTTTCAATATTAGCAGGCACAGATTTTAATTCTACAAAAATCTGTTCGTCATCCCCAGCGCCATCTCCTGTTAGATTATCTCCTCTATGTGCAACACTACGTGATGAATGTGTAAGGTTTGCAAAATACACAACATCTTTATGATTTTTTAATTTATTATCTGCATCTACCATAATCACAGCAGAATCACAGTCGAAATTTTTTCTCCCACCACCAAAGATTGCTTTTAATAAACCTTGGTTAGCTGGCACTGGGTCATTAGATACTGGGTCCCAGCCTAAACCGACCATAATTTGATTTAAGCCAGCATTACCTTTTGTTAAGTCAATTTTTTGTCCTTTAATTAAGTTTACTGTCATTTACTTTACCTCCAGCTGCAAGATTGGTTTAATTAAAGTCTTCCTTTATTATTGCATATTATTGTGTACTTATTATGCAACTAAAAAGTTTTCAATAATCACTTTAAAAGGTATTTATAGTTTAACATATAAACTATAAGTTTTCTAAAAAAAATTTAGTATTTTAATCTAATCTAATCGAAATGTGTGGTATAATTATATTGAAAATTTAAAAGTAGTTTACTAATTAGGGGGATCTTATGGGACACAAAACAGTTTATGCACCTCATCAAGATTTTTACATCGATCAGTCCAAAAAAACAGACAATTATAATATGGACTCTTTTCATATGCATAAAATGTACGAAGTTTATTATTTAATGGAAGGCTCACGAAAATATTTCATCGATGATTCTATCTATCTTGTTAATGCCGGTAGCTTGGTACTCATTGATGCAGACTCTGTTCATAAAACAGCAAGCATGGGTGATATTCCTCATAGCCGAATTGTCGTTAACTTTAGTTTAGATTTTCTTAAAGACTTTTCAGATCAAGTTAATGCACTTGATTTAACTTCTATTTTTAGAACCAAATTTACTGTTCTCCCTTTATCTTTTAAATATAAATTAACCATTGAAAATATTTTTAGTCGTTTAATGGATTTACAAGATAGTGAGCAGCATAAGGATGCTCTTATTACCACTGGTGAAAATAGCATTTCTTCTCAAACCATACTTTCAAAACTTTTGCTTGCAGAACTTTTGATTTATATTAAGGAATATATCCATGTTTTAGAACAAAAAGAATATGAATCTCATCAAATTGTTAATAACAAAGTGGATAAGATTATCAAATATATTTGCAAGCACTATACAGAGGACCTGACACTTACCTCTATTGCTGAGCAGTTTTATATTAGTCCATTTTACCTTAGTAAAATTTTTAAACGTTCAACTAACCTATCTATTGTTGAATACATCAATAGCTTACGTATCAGACAGGCTAAGGAGCTATTAGAAACCTCTTCAACTAAAATTGCTGAGATTGCTGAAATTGTTGGATTTTCAAGTAGCTCACACTTTAGCCGTACCTTTAAGTTAGTTACTGGACTTTCACCTCAGCAGTACAAAAAGCTTTACTCTTGCAAATAATTTTATAATAAATAACTTTAATACTCATTATTTTAAACATAACAGGGGGATATATTTATGATCGTCGCACATGATGGCAGTGGAGATTTTAAAACAATACAAGCAGCAATAGATAGTATTCCAAAAGAGAATACCTCACCTATTACTATACATATTAAACCAGGTGTTTATAAAGAAAAACTTCATTTAGAAGTGCCTTTTATCACCTTAAAAGGTGAAGACCCTGTATCAACTATTATTACTTATAATGACTATGCAGAAAAATACTTACCAAATGGCGAACAATATGGTACCTTTCGTTCTTATACAGCTTTTATTGGCGCACATGATAGTACTTTTGAAAATCTTACCTTTGAAAATAGTAGTGGATTTGGCTCAGTCGTAGGTCAAGCTCTTGCTGTTTATGCAGATGCTGACCGTATCTTCTTTAAAAACTGTAGACTTTTAGGACATCAAGATACATTATTTACAGGTCCTTTACCACCAGCACCTATTAAACCAGGCTCTTTTAAAGGTCCTAGAGAAAATGATGCACGAATCAACGGTAGACAATACTATGAAAACTGTTATATTGAAGGTGAAGTTGACTTTATTTTTGGCTCTGCTACTGCTTTCTTTTATAACTGTGAAATTTTTTCTCATAATAGAAATGAGGCAGTCAATGGCTATGTTACTGCACCTTCTACTCCAGAAGGTCAAAAATATGGATATGTTTTTGAAAAATGCCGCTTAACAAGTAATTGTCCACCTGAAACGGTTTATCTTGGTAGACCTTGGCGTAACTTTGCAAAAACTGTTTTTATTCATTGTGATATAGCCGCTCATATTAAAGCTGAGGGATGGCATAACTGGAATAAAGAAGAAGCTAATACCCAAAGCTTCTTTGCAGAATACCAGAACACAGGCGTTGGAGCTGACCTTTCTAAACGTGTAGATTTTAGTCATGTACTTACTGATAATGAAGCAAGTAACTACACTCGTTATGCAGTCCTTAGTGGAGATGACGATTGGACTCCTTGGCAATAAAATATAATAAGGCATAACTTGTTATTCTAAAACGAATACAAGTTATGCCTTATTTATATTGAAACTTATTTCAATTAATTTTGTCTAGCCTTCAACTAAACTTTTCATATAGACATAATCAATTTTTGCATGATCTGGTTTAATTTCTTCTCTAAGTACCGTAGTTTCTGGCATATTAACTTTTACCCAGTCAATTACTTTCTTAAAGTTTGCTTCATTCTCTTCAAAGCTAGCTTTTTCTAAGTTGCCCTCAGCATCCCGTTTAATTCCCTTCATGTGAAGTGCCCAAATCTTATCACCAAAAGCTTCAAAACACTCATCATATAAATCATCTTGCCTATGAATATTTTCTGCTGTCAGCAAGTTAACAGGATCTAAAATAATTTTAAGCCTATCTGATGGGATTCTCATAAGTAATTCTTTAGCAAGTTGTGGAGTATTTAAGGTATGTCTTGCAACAGGTTCAATCGCTACATCAAGACCAATTTTCTCACCTTTTTTAACGATTTGTGAAACAGAATCCACAAGACCTTCAAAAGCTTCTTTTCTCTCTTCTACTGAGCCATCAAGAGGAAAATTGGTTGTTTCAGATCCAATACATCTTGCACCTAAATAC
>JAHLFQ010000009.1 GCA_018883705.1 Candidatus Cellulosilyticum pullistercoris | reverse complement strand
TCAAAAAGTTCGGTAATAAGAGGAACGATTTCTTTTGAGCTTCTTTCACCTTTTAAGATAAGATAGAAACCAGTACGGCATCCCATTGGTCCAAAATAAATCGTTTCATCTGCAAAAATAGGATGATTACGTAAAAAAGTAGCTGCAATATGTTCGATAGTATGAATTTCAGCAGTATTCATAACAGGTTCTAGATTAGGTCTTTTAAGACGTAAATCATAGGTTGTAAGTACTGCTTCACCTACAGTATCCATGCGAGAAACATAGATACCAGGAAGTAAATCAATATGATTAACAGTAAAACTTGCGATTTTTTTCATGTATATGCCCTTCCTTATTGATAGTTATCATAATCTTACTAGACAATTTAGTTCTTAAATATTATAACTTACATTTAAATTTTAGACTAGTAGGTAGCACTTAAAGAGAGTTTTCCCTTGATAAAAAGTAAGTTGTCTGATAACATAAAAGATAATATTAAAATAAAAATTGAGATTAAATATGTAGAAATAAAGAGGTGCACAAATGAGTGATCAAAAAAAAGTTATTTTTAGTGGTATGCAACCATCAGGTACAATTACATTAGGAAATTATTTAGGTGCCCTTAAAAATTGGACGTCTCTTCAAGATGAATATAACTGCTTATACTGTATTGTAGATATGCATGCAATTACTGTTAAACAAGAACCAGCAGTACTTAGAAAAAATGCAAGAGATTTAATGATGCTTTATATTGCAGCAGGATTAGATCCTGAGAAAAATGTTATTTATATGCAATCTCACGTATCTGCCCATGCAGAACTTGCTTGGATCTTAAATTGCTTTACTTATATGGGTGAATTAAGTAGAATGACACAATTTAAAGATAAATCACAAAAACATAGTGATAATATTAATGCAGGATTATTTACGTATCCAGCACTAATGGCAGCGGATATTTTACTTTATCAAACAGATTTAGTACCTGTGGGTGTGGATCAAAAACAACATTTAGAGTTGACTCGTGATGTGGCTATTCGTTTCAACAACTTGTATGGTGAGACTTTTAAAGTACCAGAAGCCTATATACCAAAGGTTGGGGCAAAAATTATGAGTCTTCAAGATCCTACAAAGAAAATGTCAAAATCAGATCAAGATGCTAATGCTTCTATTACGATTATTGATGATCCAGATACTATTATTCGTAAGTTCAAACGTGCTGTAACGGATTCTGATACTGAAGTACGATTTGATGTAGAGAATAAACCAGGTGTAAGTAATTTGATGACAATCTATAGTTCTATTACTGGACAAACCATAGAACAAGTACAAAATGAGTTTGAAGGAAAAGGATATGGTGACTTTAAGTTAAGAGTTGGAGAAGCAGTTGTTGAAGAACTTAGACCAATTCAAGCAAGATTTAAAGAACTCAGTAATGATAAAGCTTATATTGATAGCTTAATTAAGAAGAATGCAGAAACAGCAAATTACTTAGCAACTAAGACTCTTCGTAAGGTACAAAAGAAAGTAGGTTTTCCACCTATTGTAAGATAGAGATTAGAAAAGAGTAAATAAAAAAGACTTCCTAAGGAATAAACTTAGGAAGTCTTTTTTACTTGAAACATGATTTAGTTAAGAGCGTTGGTCTAGATGAGTAAATCCACGACCATTTCCAATGACTTGGGAAGTTTCGGTAACTGTCATAAAGGCTTTTGAATCAATATTTAATACGATCTGCTTTGCTTTAGCGACTTCTCTTACACTAACAGTTGTAAATAAAATATACTTTGTTGCAGAAGTATAGGCACCAATAGCTGGAATCATGGTTACCCCTCGATGCAGTTCTTTAAGGAGGGTTGCGGATAATTCCTCAAAATGCATGGCATCTGTAATGATATAAAGTGTACGTTTGCGGTTAATACCATCTACTACAAAGTTAACGACTTGACTACTGATGAACATGGTACTAATAGTAAGAACAGCAATATCAATATTAAAGAAGTAGATAGATAATAAAATAATGATGGTATTTAAAGATAAGGTGACAGTTGCCATATTAATAGAAAAATATTTATTTATAATTTTAGCAATAATATCTGTTCCGCCCGTAGAACCATCTGCTCTAAAGATGATACCTGTTCCAAGACCGTGTAGTAAACCGGCTATAACTAAGATAGAAAGAGTATCATCTGTAGGAATAGAAATACAGTCTGTTACTTCAAGCCAGAAAGAAAGCATAAGCATACCAAATAGACTGTAAGCTAAATACGTTTTTCTTAAAAATAATAAACCTAAGATAAAAATAGGAATATTAATCAGGATAACAAGTACGCTGACTTTAAAGTTAAATAAAAAGTAAAAAAGCATTGAAATCCCATTAACGCCTCCGCTTAAAAGATGGTTGGGAAGTAGAATGCCATTGGTGGCGATAGCTATCAGCAAGGTGCCTAAAATAATACTTAAGATACGATTAAAGCTAAATAGTTGAGGTTTCATGATAATCTCCTATAGGATGTAAAAATAATCATCTATAAATATAAAATAGATAAGCCTATTAATCAATGTTTTTTTACAATATTGTTAGATATTAATATAAATTAGTAAATAAAGTAAAATGAGTAGAAAAATAAATCATATCAAGTAATATAGACTAAGAAGTTAGAAGAAAAAATAAGAGTGGGAGATTAGAAGTGTGTTTAAGAATAAAGTATGCTATAATAAGACACATATAAGGTATGATGAATAGAAAGACAGAGGAGTAGAATCATGAAAATGTTAGTCGATGTGCATACTCATACCATTTCAAGTGGTCATGCGTATAGTACAATAGATGAAAATATGAGAGCAGCAGGTAACAAAAATTTAGAATTAATAGCTATGACAGATCATTCTCCGGGAATGCCAGGAAGTACACATATGTTTCATTTTTCTAATCTTAAGGTGATACCTAATGAAATGTATGGTGTCAAACTACTAAGAGGTGTAGAAGCTAACATCATTAATTATGAAGGTGAAATTGATATGAGTGAAGAGGTTTTATCCTCTTTAGATATAGTCATTGCTAGTTTACATCCACCATGTATAGCGTTTGCTGATGAAGAGACCGTTACATCAGGGATAGAAAAAGTCATGGAGAATCCTTATGTCAATATTATAGGACATCCAGGTGATAATAGATACCCTATGGATTTTGAGAGAATCGTTAAAGCGTCTAAAAAAACAGGAACGCTTCTTGAAGTAAATAATGCTTCATTAAAGCCTGGAAGTTTTAGACCTGGTGTTAAAGAAAACTTAGTAAAAATGCTAAACTATTGTAAGATGTATAATGTGCCTGTTGTTGTAGGGTCAGATGCCCATTTTTACACAGAAATCGGAGAGTTTAAAGAAGCAATTGAACTATTTCATGAAGTGGACTTTCCAGAGACATTAGTACTCAATACAAATCCAGAAAAGCTTGTTACGTTTATTAAGCAAAAGAGATTGAAATAGAGAATTTGTTACTATAAAATGATAAAGGAAATAGATGGTGGAAGGGCGAATTAAGAATGAATTCTAAGATTAAAGATGAAGCAACAGATAAACTGTTTGAAGCCATTTTAACTTTAAAAAACGTAGAGGAATGTTATGCTTTTTTTGAAGATATATGTACAGTAAATGAAATTAAGGCACTGGCACAACGTCTCGAAGTGGCTAAGATGCTAGAAGAAAAAATGACCTACCAAGAAATTCAACAAGAGACACACGCTTCTACAGCAACTATTAGTAGAGTTAATAGATGTTTAAGTTATGGTTCAGATGGATATAAATTAATATTAGAACGTATTGGTAGTAAAAGAACGGAATAAGCGTACCAAAAATGAAGGGTGCTTTTTAGCACTCTTTTTAAGCTTAAAGGAGAAGTGAAGATGGATTTTACAAAGGGACTTAATGATAGACAAAAAGAAGCCGTTCTTCATACAGAAGGACCTCTTTTAATTTTAGCAGGGGCAGGTTCAGGAAAAACAAGAGTACTTACACATCGTATTGCGCACTTAGTAGAGAATAAAGGAATAAAACCATGGTCAATACTAGCGATTACTTTTACTAATAAAGCAGCAAAGGAAATGAAAGAAAGAATTGGTAACCTAATCCCACAAGATGCAGTAGAAGAAATGTGGGTAAGTACTTTTCACTCCATGTGTGTGCGGATTTTAAGAAGATATGGTGAGAGATTAGGCTATTCTAGATTTTTTACCATTTATGATACAGCAGATCAAAAAACACTTATTAAAGACACCCTAAAAGCACTGGATATTAGTGAAAAGAATTTCCCTGTGGGCGTAGTCATGGGAGGTATTAGTAGTTATAAAAACCGTTTAGAAACGCCAGAACTTGCTACCATAAATGCAGGTGAAGACTATAAAGCAAAACAAATGGCTAAGATATATACCTACTATCAGAAAAAATTAAAAGAAAATAATGCAATGGATTTTGATGATTTATTAGTCAATACGTATTTGCTCTTTAAAAATGAAATAGATGTATTAGATTATTATCAAAACAAATTTCAGTATATCTTAGTAGATGAGTATCAAGATACTAATGGGGCACAATACAAACTAGTAGAAATGTTAGCTCAAAAACATCAAAATCTTTGTGTTGTGGGAGATGATGATCAATCTATTTACGGTTGGCGTGGTGCAGACATTACAAATATTCTTGGATTTGAGCAAGACTTTAAAAATGCAACTGTTATCAAACTAGAGCAAAATTACCGTTCTACTAAGAATATCTTAGATGCAGCCAATAGTGTAGTGGCTCATAATATGGGAAGAAAACCAAAGAGACTTTGGACAGAAAGTGAAGAAGGAGAAGGCATTTCTATTATACCAACCATTAATGAATATAAAGAAGCAGAAACAATAGCTTCTTGTATCATTGATGCCATCGAAAAAGGAGAAAGAGAGTATAAAGATTTTGCAATTCTTTATCGCACAAATGCCCAATCTCGTGTACTTGAGGAAAAACTTATTACAGGTTCTATCCCTTATCGTTTATTAGGTGGAACACGCTTCTATGAACGTAAGGAAATTAAGGACCTTGTCAGTTATTTAAAAGTAGTTTGTAATAGTAAAGATGATATTGCTATTAAGCGTATTATTAATGTACCTAAACGTGGAATTGGTGCTGCTAGTATTAATAGTATTTCGGAATATGCAGAGCGAAATAATATGGACTTTATAGAAGCTGCTAAGCTTTGTAAAGAAATGGGTATATTAGGAGCAGGACCAAGTCAAAAAGTATTAGCTTTTACGGCTTTAATTGAGGATTTACAAGAGCTTGCTAATGAAAATGATGTAAAAGCATTAATGGAAGAAATCATTGAACGTACTGACTTTAGAAATCATATCCGTATGACAGAAAGTGATACAGCAGAAGATCGACTAGGAAATATTGATGAATTAGTATCTAAAACCATTCATTATATGGAAACAGCCGACAATCCTAGTTTAGGTGAATTTTTGGAAGAAGTAGCGTTAGTAGCTGATGTAGATAATTATGATGAAAATAGTAACTCAGTTGTTTTAATGACACTTCACAGTGCTAAAGGGCTTGAGTTTCCAGTAGTTTTCATGCCAGGAGTAGAGGAAGGATTATTTCCTAGCTATATGAGTCTTACAGAAGGTGATGATAAAGTAGAAGAAGAACGAAGACTTTGTTATGTAGGGATTACAAGAGCAAGAGAAAAACTTTTTATTCTTTATGCAGATCAACGAACGATGTTTGGTCGTACACAATATAGTACACCGTCAAGATTTATTAGAGAATTACCTAGAGAAGTAACGAATCTTATGCGTTTAGATGAAGAAAGAGCTCAAAGACCTAGTTTTGTGGGAGGTAGCTCAAGCGGTTTTGGTAAGAGAAGCTTTGAAGGTGGAACCAATATGGCTACAAATAAAAAAAGTTTCTCGGTAACAAGTAGAGCGGGCGAAGAAGTAACTAAGAGAAGCTTTGCAAGCCAAGTTCCAGAAAAACCAGGTCTTCCAAGTTTTAGAAAAACAAGTTCTCTTTATGGTATAGGTAAGAAGATTGAGAATATACCAGGAACAATTGAGACTTTTGCTAAAGGTGACTGCGTAAGGCATATTAAATTTGGTAAGGGTGTTGTACAAGCAGTAAGTAATGAAGGTAGTGACTGTTTTGTAACGATTGCCTTTGAAAATGGAGAGATAAAACAGCTTAGCACACGTTTTGCTAAATTAAAGAAACTATAATAGTGGACTAGTTCTTAGAGCTATTGCTCTGCTATTTATTACTAAATGTTACTTTACAAATAAGTAGTAAAAATGCCCTAAAAAGAAAACTTTTTGGGGCATTTTTAGAATACACAGTCTAGGCTAAATCATTGATAGTATATTTAAGAGTAGAAACTTAACGAAGATAGGATGAGGTGGAAGATGAAAGAAAACAAAATGGATCGTATGAAAGAACTTGTTGAACAGTTATCCCAGGCCGCTTATGCCTATGAGCAAGAAGATAGAGAGGTTATGACAAATAGGGAGTATGATGCACTCTATGATGAACTTAAGCAGTTAGAAGAAGAGACAGGTACTATTTTATCAGGAAGTGTGACACAAAAGGTGGGCTATGAAATCACAAGTAGTTTACCAAAAGTTACCCATTCAAAGAGAATGCTTTCTCTAGACAAAACGAAAGAAGTATCAAAGTTAAAAGCTTTCTTAGGAAATGAAGAAGGACTTCTATCATGGAAATTAGATGGACTAACCATTGTTTGTACTTATGAAGGTGGTAAGCTAGTAAGTGCTGTAACAAGAGGGAATGGAACAGTTGGTGAAGAAATTACAAATAATGCAAGAACCTTTAAGAATTTGCCACTTACAATTGATGAGAAAGAGCGATTGATACTTAGAGGAGAAGCTATTATTACCTATGCTGATTTTGCTAAGATCAATGAAGGAATAAGTGAAGCAGACGGAAAGTATAAAAATCCACGTAATTTATGTAGTGGTAGTGTGAGACAGTTAAATCCTCAGATTACAGCTAAGCGTAATGTGAGACTCTATGCTTTTACTCTAGTAGAAGGTGGACCAGATTTTGAAACAAAGGAAGAACAGCTTAACTGGCTAAACAGAAAAGGTTTTCAAACCGTAGAATATAGAAAGGTAACAGCAAGTAACGTTGAGGAAGCAGTAGAATATTTTTCAAAAGCTATCGATAAGCAAGAGTTTGCATCAGATGGATTGGTACTTACTTATAATAACAGACGTTATTCAGCTTCATTAGGAGAGACAGCTAAATTTCCTAAAGACTCGATTGCTTTTAAATGGAAAGATGAGATAGTAGAAACTAAGCTTGTAAATATTGAGTGGAATACTTCTCGTACAGGACTGATTAATCCTGTTGCCATATTTGAACCTGTTGATATAGAAGGAACTACTGTAGAGCGTGCCAGTGTGCATAATCTTAGTATTTTAGAAGAATTAAAGTTAGGTATTGGGGATCGAATTACTGTTTATAAAGCGAATATGATTATTCCTCAAATCGCAGAGAATCTTACAAAGAGTAATCATATTGAAATTCCAGAAATTTGTCCTGTATGTGGAGCACCTACTGAAATTAAACAAGATAAACAAACAAAGACACTTGTATGTAGTAATAGTAACTGTAAGGCACAAAGATTACGCGCTTTTGCACATTTTACAACAAGAGATGCTATGAATATTGAAGGGTTGTCTGAAGCAACTATTGAAAAGTTCTTAGAAAGAGATTATCTAGAAGACTTTACATCTCTTTATCATCTTGCACAGTATGAAGCAGAAATTATAGAGATGGAAGGATTAGGAAAGAAATCCTTTACTAAACTTATGAATTCTATTGAAAAATCAAGAGATGTAGCAATTGCAAACTTTATCTATGCATTAGGCATTTCACAAGTTGGGCTTGGAACAGCTAAGCTTATTTGTAAACATTTTAATAATGATTTAGAAGCTATGATGGAAGCGGCTGAAGAAGAACTTACAGCTATTGATGGTGTAGGACCTGTTATTGCAGAGGAGTTTGCGAAATATTTTAGTCTAGAAGCTAATAAAAGTATGGTAAATCATTTAAAGAATGAACTGAGCTTTAAAGTGGAGACAAATGTTGTCCTATCAGATTCTAAGATTGCTAATAAAACATTCGTCGTTACAGGGGATGTAACCCACTTTAAGAATAGAAAAGAACTTCAAGCTAAGATTGAATCATTAGGTGGTAAGGTAACGGGCTCAGTCAGTAAAAATACAGATTATTTAATTAATAATGATAGTGAATCGAGTTCAAGTAAAAATAAAAAAGCTAAGGAATTAGGCATTCCAATTTTAACGGAAGAAGCATTTTTATCCCTCATTGAGTAAGGAATTGGGGATAAATATTGATAAATAAAAAGATAATGTGTATAATAATAAAAATTCTAAACATTATTAAAATTTGCGAGGTGGAGAAGGATGAGCATAGTCAATGCAGCTAAAAAAGCAAGAGAAGCTTCTATTAAATTAGCAGCTATGGATACAGTCAGTAAAAATAAGGCTTTAGAAGCCATTATGAAGGCACTAGAACTTAATACAGATAAGATTAAAGCGGCAAATGCAATCGATATAGAAAATAGTGAAAAGGAAAAAGTAGCAGAGCCTCTCATTAAACGTCTTAGATTTGATGAGACAAAGATACAAGATGTGAATGCAGGGATTAAAAGCTTAGTTCATTTAGAAGATCCAGTAGGTAAGATTCAGTTACAAACAGAGTTGGATGATGACTTAGTGCTCACTCGTATTGCATGTCCTATTGGGGTAATAGGTGTTATTTTTGAGTCTAGACCAGATGCTTTAGTGCAAATTTCAACGCTTTGTTTAAAAAGTGGTAATGCAGTGCTCTTAAAAGGTGGTTCAGAGGCAAAAGAAACAAATCGTATCTTATTTGAGATCATTGAAAAAGCATCGACAGAAGCAGGAATGCCAGAAGGATGGATTGCACTTATGGAAAGTAGAGAAGATGTCAATAGCATTTTAGCAATGGATCACTACATTGATTTACTTATTCCTAGAGGGTCTAATAGTTTTGTTCAATACATCATGAAAAATACTAATATTCCGGTTATGGGACATGCGGATGGTATTTGTCATACATTTGTAGACGAATTTGCAAAGATAGACATGGCAGTTGACTTAGTGGTAGATTCTAAGACTCAGTATGTTGTGGTATGTAATGCTTTAGAAACACTTTTAGTACATGAGAAAATTGCAGATCGCTTTTTACCAATTTTAAAAGAAGCTTTAGAACAAAAAAATGTACAGATAAGGGGTTGTGAAAGAACGAGATCTATTATTTCTTGTGAAGTAGCAACAGATGAAGATTGGCAAACTGAATATCTAGATTATATTCTTTCTATTAAAATCGTATCAGGTCTAGAAGAAGCTATTGCACATATTAATACTTATGGCTCAGGCCATACAGATACTATTATTACAGAAAATACTGTGAATACAAAAATCTTTATGACACTGGTTGATTCAGCCAATGTATTTCATAATGCATCAACAAGGTTTAGCGATGGTTTTAAATATGGATTTGGTGCAGAAGTAGGGATTAGTACTTCTAAAATTCATGCAAGAGGCCCTGTTGGGTTAGAAGGGCTGCTTATTTACAAGTATCAATTAGAAGGAAATGGACAAATTGTTGCGGATTATGCTTCTAAGAAAAAGTCTTTTAAGCACAAACAATTAGTTTGATTTTTGATAAAAGAAAACAATATACGAAACAAATTTAATAAAATAAATAGTGCAAATTTTTTTGGTATATGTTATAGTATGTACATTACGTTAACATTAGGGTAGGAGGAGAAAGAATTGTAAAAAAGCAATTTTTTATGGGGATAATAATATGCACAATTTATTAAGACAACTTCTGATTGTAACTCTTATATTTACAATTATTTGTATGATTTTAATTGAAAGTTTATTTAACTATTATGAAAATTATATTCAAAGGGAAGAAGCTAAAATCATTTATGAGATTGAGCCTTCCGTGATTCATTTAGAAGCTAAAGTGGAAGCAGCAAAAAGTAGATAAATTTAATAGAGTTATGTAAGATAAAGAGGCT
>JAHLFQ010000083.1 GCA_018883705.1 Candidatus Cellulosilyticum pullistercoris | reverse complement strand
TTACAGGAGCAAAATAAGAATAGTATATGTTATATGAAGTATAGCATTATGGGAACTTTATTTGAGGAAGAACTTTATATTCCACAAGAATATATGGCTTCGTGTTTTAAAAATGTACCCCTAAGGAAGATTAGGCATGTAGAGGATTTAACAGGAGAAGTTTTCTATTCTTATGAAGATATACAAAAATATTGTGCGACCTATTATAAAGTATAAAAAAAAAGCATGTATTTATGTTTTCCACCATATATTTAAAAGAGACCCTTAGCCAGTTAAAGGAGTGAAAATATATGGTGGATTTTTCTCGGCTTATTTTAGAAGACCGTAAGGAGCGTAAAACCAATGAATTTAAAGGGAACTTTCTAGACTATCTTAACTTACTTAAAGAAGACCCAAGCATTTACAAGCTTGCACATAAACGCATCTATGATCTAATTATGGAGCCTGGCGTAGAAAATATAAAAACTGAAGAAGATGCAAGGCTTATGAGAATTTACGGGAAAGAAATTATTAAGCGTTATGAATTTTTTAAAAAGGACTTCTTTGGAATTGATAAAACCATTATGAAGATTGTACGTTATTTCTATTCTGCAGCCATGAAAGGTGAAGAATCCAGGCAGGTACTTTATTTAGTAGGTCCTGTTGGTGCAGGTAAATCTTCTCTTATTGATGCCATTAAGCGTCTCTTAGAGGAAAGTCCTAAAATTTATGCACTAGAAGGATGCCCTATGAGAGAAGAACCATTACATCTTCTACCTAGGCATCTTAGAGGGAAAGTAGAAGAATTATTGGGTATTAAAATTGAAGGAGATCTCTGTCCAATTTGTAAATATCGTTTAATGCATGAGCTGAATGGAGAGTATGAAAAATTCCCAGTTGTGCAAACGGATTTTTCTATTCGTTCAAGAAAGGGAATTGGTGTTGTACCGCCCGTAGACCCTAATAATCAGGATACTTCAATTCTTGAAGGATCAGTTGATATTTCTAAGATGGATTTATATCCAGAAGATGATCCAAGGGTGCTTTCATTAAATGGTGCTTTTAACGTGGGGAATCGTGGTATTGTAGAATTTATAGAAGTTTTTAAGAATGATGTGGAATACTTACATACGATGATTACGGCAACTCAGGAGAAGAATATCCCTTCGCCAGGAAAGAATGCTATGATTTATTTTGATGGTGTCATTTTAGCACACTCTAATGAAGCCGAATGGAATAAGTTTAAAGCTGATCATACCAATGAGGCGATACTAGACCGTATTGTTAAGATTGAGGTGCCTTATTGCCTAGAACTAAACGAAGAAATAAAAATTTATGAAAAAATGTTAAAAAAGGCTAATTTTAATTCTCATATTGCACCTCATACTTTAGAGATGGCAGCTATGTTTGCCATTTTGACTCGGCTATGTCCTTCATCCAAGGTGGATCCACTTACTAAGCTAAAAATTTATAATGGAGAAGAAATTATTGAGAAGGGTACGACAAAACGTATAGATATCTTAGAACTGAAAGATGAAGCAGAGCGAGAAGGCATGTCAGGAGTATCTACACGCTTTATTTTTAAAGCAATTGATACGGCTCTTTCTGAATCTGAATGTCATTGTATTAACCCAATAGGACTGATTGATGTACTACTTAGAGAAGTTAAAGAAATGACAACATCAGAAGAATTGAAAAAGAAATATCTAGGCTTCTTGCAAGAAACTGTTAAAAAAGAATATCATAAGATACTTGAAAAAGAGGTAACAAAGGCATTTATTCATGGTTATAAGGAACAGGCAGAAG
Source organism: Candidatus Cellulosilyticum pullistercoris (assembly GCA_018883705.1). Classification (GTDB taxonomy): domain Bacteria; phylum Bacillota; class Clostridia; order Lachnospirales; family Cellulosilyticaceae; genus Cellulosilyticum; species Cellulosilyticum pullistercoris. Next base: position 4,065 of record JAHLFQ010000083.1, on the reverse strand, counting down.
ATCTATTTAATAATTATTTAGACCATGCAGAAGCCTATGCCAATAAAACAAAACTAAAAGATACTAGTACAGGTGAAGAGCTAAATCCTGATGAAGAGTTTATGCGTTCTATTGAAGAACAACTAGGCATTACTCAAGCAGGTGCAAAAGGCTTCAGACAGGATGTTACAGCCTATATGTTCTCTATTATAAGGAATGGTGGTAAGGTAGATTATAGTTCTTACGAACCTCTCAAAGAAGCGATCGAAAAGAAATTAACAGCCTCTGTAAGAGAATTATCTCGTATTATTACACAAAGTAAAGTAAGAGATAAAGATCAAAACGTGAAGTATGATGCTATGGTAGAAGAAATGAAACTAAATGGTTATTGTGATCATTGCTGCAATGTGATTTTAAAATATGCAGCTAATAACCTTTGGAAAGACTAGGGTGGATTATGGATACCATTTTCAAAGAGTTCCAACCCCATAGCAGAGATCGTAGCGTTGAAGATCGTAGGAGACATAGAGAACTGGTGGAAAAAAGTATTAAAGAAAATATTGGAAACCTTATATCCGATGAAAGTATTGTTGGCAAAGGTAAGAACAAGAAAATCAAGATCCCGATTAAGGGGTTGAAGGAATATTATTTTAAGTATGGTAGAAATAAGCAAGGTGTCATTGCAGGAACGGGACAAGAAGAAAAAGGAAAGAAGATTCCAAAGAGGAATTTTGATGAGAAGGGAAAAGGGCAAGATGGGGCAGGAAACGAAGAGGGAGAAGATATATATGAAACGGAAATTACAGTAGAAGAAGCCATTCATTATCTCTTTGAAGATATTAGTTTGCCCTACTTAAAACATAAGCAATTCAATCAAATTGAAACCCAATATGGCTCAAAGCGTAGTGGCGTAAGAGATAAAGGCGCACGCTGTAGGCTTTCAAAAAAACATACTGTCATTGAAAAAATAAAAAGAGAAAAACGTATGCATCGAAGTTATCAAGAAATGGGAAAAGATTTAAAAGAAATAGAACGTATTCCTTTTCATCAAGATGACTTAAAATATTTTTACAAAAAGCCTAAGCTAAAAAGAGATTCTAATGCTGTTGTGATTTGTATCATGGATACATCTGGCTCTATGGGTCAAACAAAAAAATATCTTGCTAGAAGTTTTTATTTCTTACTTTATCAATTTTTAAGCATAAAGTATATTAATGTAGAAATTGCATTTATTGCACATACCACTACAGCTAAAGAAGTGAATGAAAATGATTTCTTTCATAGAGGCGAAAGTGGTGGAACATATATTAGCAGTGGCTATGAAAAGGCAATTGAACTAATAGAAGAAAGATATTCACCTTCAAATTGGAATATTTATACCTTCCATTGTAGTGATGGAGATAACTGGGGAGAAGATAATGACAAAGCTGTTGAATTAGCTAATAAGCTTTGCAAACTGAGTAATTTATTTGGTTATGGTGAGATTAAGACTAGCAGCTATATGAGTACCATTATGAGTCGTTATTTAGAAGATGTTCGGCAACCTAATTTTACAGCGGTTAAAATCTCTAAGAAGGAAGATGTATGGACAGCATTTGTTAAGATGCTAGATGTGGAATCTAAGGTAAAGGTAGAGGAGGTGAATACATGAATTACACCTTAAAAGAACTAATGATTTATAATGAAAAGATTGAGGAAATTGCTAGAGAAATGGGTCTAGATTATTATCCACAGGAATTCGAGATTATTAGCTTTGAAGATATGCTATGCTATGAGGCCTATGTAGGTATGCCCTCTCATTACTCTCATTGGAGTTATGGTAAAAGTTATGATAAACTGAAGACGGCTTATAAATATAACTTAACAGGTTTGCCTTATGAAATGGTGATTAATTCAAATCCATGTATTGCCTATCTTATGAAAGATAATACTCTGCTTTTACAGATACTAACCGTTGCTCATGTATATGGACATAATGATTTTTTTAAAAATAATCGTATGTTTAAAGAATATACAAATGCAAAGCTTACTGTAGAGAAGTTTAAAAATCATGCAGATCGTATAAGAAGCTATATTCATGACCCAAGCATTGGTTATGAGGCAGTAGAACGTATTATTGATGCGGCACACTCTATTCGATATCAATGCCATTCTTTTAGAAAGACGCCGTTTATTGAGGGAGAGAAGATAGAATATCCTTATACAAATCTGTTAGAGTTTTTAAGTCAATTTGGGCAACTTGAGGAATGGCAGAAAGATATTTTACACATTGTCATGGAGGAAAGTCGCTACTTTTATCCTCAGGTTGAAACGAAGATTATTAATGAGGGTTGGGCTACTTTTTGTCACTATACTATTTTGAATCAGCTCAATTTACCTGAAGGAATGGCCATTGAATTTTATAAGGTTCATAATGGAGTCGTATGTCAATCACCAGGTAACTTGAATCCTTACCATCTTGGATTTAAAATCTGGCAGAGCTTATATGAGAAGTATGAAGGAGATTTTAGCCAGCTTCTAAGAATTAGAGAGCAAGAACGAGATGCATCTTTTATTCGAAAATATTTAACGCTAGATATTTGTCTAGAAAGTAATTTATGTCAGTTTCAAGAAGAAGAGCGTTACTATATGATTTCAGAGGTTGCAGATAGTGAAGGGTATAAGCAAATTAGAAATTCTTTAGCCAATGAAGTGGGAATGGGTGGAGTACCTATTGTACAGGTTAAGGAAATGCTTCAGTCTGAGAACACACTTATTTTAGAACATGTAGATGATGGCAGAGAGTTGAATTTAGCTTATGCAACAGAGACACTAAAATATATACAAACGCTTTGGGGAGGACGTGTTATCTTATTAACAACACTAGCTAATATTCCAAGGCGTATTTGCTGTTCTATTAGTAAGAAGGTAAGTATAGAAAACGTTTAAATAGAAATCATCACAGAGTAAATAAGCTTATGTTTTATAAGTTCATAACTTTGTGATGATCTTTTTTTGTCTAGTTATGTATGATAATAAGATGAATGAAAACATTTTTGAAGAGCAAGAACACACAAAATAGAGTAGAATTGTGGTATAGTAGAGAGAGCTAGACTAACAAGACGGAGGAAAAGGTATGTTAAGATTATGTCCTATTGCCAGTGGAAGTAGTGGCAATTGTACTTATATAGAAGCTGCTAATACACGTATTTTAGTGGATGTTGGTATTAGTGGTAAGAAAGTAGTAGCTGGGTTAGAGGAAATAGATGTAGATCCAGCAAGTATTAATGGTATTTTAATGACACATGAGCATTCAGATCATATTAAAGGAATAGGAATTTTCAGCCGTAAATATAATGTGCCTATTTATGCCACGGAAAAAGCATGGGATAAACTTTTAGGAGATAATATGATTGGAAAGATTCATGAAGATAATATTCGTATTTTAGAAAAGGGAAGCTATCTAAGTATAGGTAATCTAAATATTCTACCTTATGAGATTTACCATGATGCAGTTGACCCTGTAGGGTATGTTTTTGAATATGAGACCAAGAAAATTACACTTGCAACGGATATCGGTAAGATTGATGAACGTATTCTAGAATATTTAAGAGGTGCAGATGGCATTTTACTTGAATTTAATCATGATATACGTATGCTTGAAGCAGGTAGTTATCCATTTCCACTAAAAAAACGAATTTTAAGTGATGTAGGTCATTTGAATAATGATGTAGCAGCTAAAGCTTTGGTTGAAGTCTATCATCCAGGATTAAAATGGGCTATATTAGGTCATTTAAGCAAAGACAACAATTTACCAGATCTTGCATTTCTTACAGCACAACAAGCTTTAGAAGAAAAACAAGTTAAAGTTGGAGAAGATATTGAGTTATTTGTAGCAAAGCGTGATGAAGTATCCAAATGGTTTGAAGCATAATTAAAAAATAATTGGAAAAATAGCCGAAAAGATAAGTGAAAAATGAATAAAAATAGTGTCTCTGTTTATAATAGATAGGGTGAAGAGATTGTTTCTTTAACAAAAAATAAACAATTAATAAAGGAGACCTATCAAATGGCACAAAATAATAACTACAACAATAGCAATAACAA
>JAHLFQ010000082.1 GCA_018883705.1 Candidatus Cellulosilyticum pullistercoris | reverse complement strand
ATTTGTTCACTAGGCATTGTTCCTATAAAGGCTACTGCTTTTATAGTGTCAGATGAGCTGACTTCAATAGGTGTACCATCATAAAGTCTGCTAGCTAATGTTACATCGCTACCATCAAGTGTATAAAAAATACGTGAAAAAGCTGAGCTATGATTAAAATTAACCAGTTTAATAGCTGAAGAAGTTGTACTATCAGTTGACACTGTAGGTTTTTCAACTTTGTCTTGCTCAATAAATACCTTAACTTTTAAATTCACATTAGTAGTTAATAGATAACCAGGTATTTCAAATATAAAATAGCTGTTTTCTCTGATAGAATCAGGATTGATATTTTTAGCAGTAAATTCATATGTAAAGTTCTGTGAATTTTGAATCATTACAACACCAGGGGTTTCAATAAGTTCAGTAGTTACTTCACCAGTGGGTGTAATGGAAGATAATGCGATACTTGACTCAAGTGCTATATGAAGAGAAGCAGCTTGCTTAGTGTATTCTTCTTTAAGTTCTACATTATGTAATTGGAAATCAACCTTAGCTCGTGCATCTGCAATTTCTGTAGCATAAATTTTATCAACTTTTACAGTAATTGAAGGTCCTGTAGTAGTTGGAGGAGTTATCGTAATACCCCCAGAGGTTGTTCTTAAGCAATTTGTGCTTATTACTGGATATGTTCTAGTTTGTCCATCGAGAGATTGGGCAGAAAGTGGCATAGCTGATTCAGCTATTAACAGAGTTGCTAATAGATATGTAATACGTTTATTCATATAATCTCCCTTTCTTATGTAATAAAGTAATTGAAGTATAAGATAACATAATATGTAATATGTTTCAATTAATAAATTATTAATAAATATATTTGAAATAGTATAAAAATAAACCTCCCATGTTACAAGGGTAAGGTTCGCTAACCACATGAATAACAAGAGGAGGTTTAGTCATAAGTGACATATAAGGTTTTTATATTTTAATTAAATGGTGTCTTTTCTTTGTTCTAGTAAACTTACAAACATGTCAACTGTTTCAGGCGCCTGATGGTCAAAAAATAGACTTGTTTTGGTATCTAAACTAGCGATTTTATTCATATCTTCATCTGATAAGTTAAAATCAAATATTTCAATGTTTTCTTTCATTCGTTCTATATGAGTTGACTTTGCTAAAGCAACAATATCTCTTTGCATAAGCCATCTTAAAATAATTTGTGCAACAGATTTATTATATTTGTCTGCTATTTCTTTAAGGGTAGGGTTTTCAAACATGTTGTTTCTTCCTTCGCCAAATGGTGCCCATGCTTCTATTTGAACATGACGTTTCAACATATTTTCCTGTGCGCTTATTTGTTGATGAAATGGATTTACTTCTACTTGATTGACTTGTGGAATTACCTTATTAAAGGCTGCAAGATCAGCTAATCTATCTGGAGAGAAGTTACTAACTCCAATCGCTTTGATTTTTCCTTCTTCATATAAATCTTCTAATGCATGATAGGCTCCATAATAATCACTAAATGGCTGATGAAGTAAAACAAGGTCAATATAATCTACTTTTAATTTTTGCATGGATTTTAAGAGGGATTGTTTCGTTCTTTCATAGCCATAATTGTCAATCCATATCTTTGTAGTGATGAACAATTCTTCTCTTGGTACGCCACATTTACTAATGGCATTACCAACCTCTTCTTCATTAAAATAGGATTGTGCCGTATCAATATGTCTATAACCTACTTTAATAGCATCTAGTACACACTTTTCACATTCTTCTTTAGCTATTTGGAAAACTCCAAATCCTAATTTTGGCATTTTTACCCCATTATTTAATGTTACATATTCCATATCTTAATCCTCCTTGTTAATGTGCTTTTTTTCAAATATAATCAGATTATACAAGCCGGTAGTTACTACCGGTCAATGCCTAATTTAATATTTTGGAGGTTTTTATGTATTCAATGAAAGAGGTTTGTGAAAAAGTAGGAATGACCTATGAAACACTAAAATTTTATTGTAATAAGGGACTTATTCCCAATGTCAAAAGAGATCAACGTAATTATAGAGTTTTTGATGATCAAGATGTAGCTTGGATTAAAAGTTTATCTTGCCTTAAAAGATGTGGCATGAGTATGATGGAAATGAAAGAATATGTTGATTTATGTTTAAAAGGTGAAAGTTCAATTCATAAAAGAAAAGCCATATTGGAGATTAAGAAAAAATCGTTGCAAGAAAAATTACAGGAAGTTGAAGAGTGTATCGATTATATTGATACAAAACAACAGTTTTATGATGATGTCTTAAATGGCAAAATTAAATATGTAAGCCATCTTATTAATGTTGATGAGAAAAATGAAGGTTATGGAAAGCAAAATTAAGAACCATATAAAAAGAACGTAGCAAGATTTAAAAGAATCTTTTGCTACGTTCTTTTGGAGTCTATCTCATTAACGTTTTTTAACATGAAGCATTTCAGCTTTAATATTTTCTAACTTCTTACTATTTTCAATGCGTTGACGATGATTTTCTTCTTCAATTTGTCTCGTTTGTTCAATACCACTTACAATAGTTTGCCAAGTTTTTTCAAGTGTTTCCATTTGAACAGAACTTGTGCCAGCCATACGTGCAATCGTAGTGGTTTGAGTAGCCATATTTTGAGCATTACGAAGAAGTAATTCATTGGTTTTATCATCTAAGGCCTTTAAGCTTTTAGCTTGAAGCTCTTGACGTTTGAGCATAACAGCTTGAGCGAGACATTGCTTAAAGATAGGTAGTGTAATGATAAAAGCAGAATTAATTTTACGTATTAAGTTAAAGTTGCTATATTGAATCCCTTGAATCATAGGAATGGTTTGAAGGGCAATATTTTCAGCAATTTGGAGGTCATAAACACGTTGTTCTAACATATCACGTGTACGTTTTAAACTTTCAACAGTAGTCATAGCAAGGCGATCACCACTTTGCAAGGCTTCTTGTTCATACTGAGGAATGAGCTTTGTATCTAATTCTTCAAGGCCCATTTCACCAGCTACGATGTATTTTTCAAGCTCTTGATAATAGTTAATATTTGTATCATACATTTGTTTTAAATTTTTATTAGCATGCTCAATTTGCATTTCATATTTTTTTAGAATGACATAGATTTTATCAACTTCTGTTCCCATAGTTTCATACTTTTGGAAAAGTGCCTCAATAGAGTTTTTAGCTCTATTAAAGAGTTTTTGAAAACCGGAAGGTTCTTTAATATCCTCAAGTTCTTTAATATCAAATTTATCCATAACTTTAGTAAGTTGTTGAATCATTTCACCTGCTTCTTCAGCATCGACTGTTTTCATGGTAGAAAGCAGGCTGTCAGATACTTTTGAAATCCCTTCTGATGCTTGTTGACCAAAAACTAAGATCGTATTTAAGTCATCTACATGAATTTCGCTTGTTAAGGCTTCAACTTCTGGAAGCTGACGTAATTTTTGCTTATAGTTTTGAGTAAAGTTAGCAACCTCAGCTTCTTGAACAGGAGCTAAAGAGGATGGACTAGCTGTTTTTTCTAAGTCAACTCCATTTAAAATAGAGGTTTCTAAAGTCGTTTCTTGAGCTTGTTCTGAAATTGGATTAGAGGTTGGATTTAAAGTAATTCCCATAGTTAAACACTCCTTTATCTAAATAATTTACTGAAAAATGATCTCTTTTTAGCAGGTGCTTTAAGCGGTAAATCATATACAAATTCATCTAATTTAATTTGATTAATAAACTTTTCAGAGATAACAAGTTCTATGTTATTAGCGCCATTTGGAGAAAGTAAAATAACGTCTAGTCCCATGGTGCGTAGTAAGCCAAGAAGCATGGCATCATCTTGATTAAAGGTATCTCTAGAATTAACATACATCATAACCTTAGGCACATCTGAGGTAAAATCGTAGCCTTCAATTAAGTGAAGTAAGCGGTCTTCAGCAGTAAAGATTGCAGCCATAAGCCTGACTCTTTCTTTATCCGTAATGGGAAAGTTAAAGAAAGAAAGATTACTGCTTGAGAAGGTTTCTTCTAACTTACTTAATATAAATGCTTGAAGATCTGCTCGTAAGGTAAGCATTTTCTTGTAAAGTACATGTTGCCTAACTGCATCTTTTTTGATGGTTTGGTCAGGATTTAAGCAAAAAGCAAGAGAATAAAGATCTTGCTGATTGAAAGAGGATATATTCTGAGTAACTTGTTGACTAGGCATATTGTGATATCGAACCGGTCTAGATTGACCAAAACCTACAGATGTAAGATGTGGAGACTCATAAAAAACATATTTTTTTGCACTTTTAAGTTTTTGAATGAGTTCATAGTATTCATTAATATCATGGTAAACGCCACTAATCTTAGTAAAGAAAGTAGGTGTATAAACAGTTTTATCAATGGTTTTAAAGCCAGGACGCAATTTGGACGGCTCATTCCAATAAGTAAGGGTATCTTCAATAACAGAATCCATAAAGATAGGGTGTGTTGTACCATCAGAAAACTGCCAAGGTTTATAGATACCTGTATCATGATAAAGCGTTTGTTCTAGTTCATGGGTGGCTTTCTTAGCATAAGTAGTAACTTTTTCAATAACAATGCCTTTTGCTAAACGCTCAGTATACGGTATTACAATAGATGAAGGCGCACCTAAGATAATTTTTTGACACATACCATCCGTATCAATCTGATCTAAAGTGGCATCATTTGTAGGATTGAAGTAAACAACATCTATACCAACTTGAGCTAGAAGCATTAAAAAGTAAACTTCGTGTGGTTTAATAACGCCATAAAATAAACATTTAGGTAGCTGGCCATTACTAAAGTCTAGCCCATCTAGGTATAAATTACACCAAATCATCAGTTTAGCAATAAAATTATTTTGAATCGTTTCATTGCTAAAGTGTTCTTTAGAAATAGCAAGCACAATAACGTTATCTAAGGCTTGCTTAATCTTTATATTAAGTGTATGTGAAGATGTAAGATTAATGTCTTCATTTACGTAATGACCAATACGCATTTGAGTAAGTTCTTGCAAAATCGTATCTATAGTTTCTCTATCATTAGGCTTAGGAATGGTATGGCTAAAAATAATTCCCTTACCTGATTCTGATAATTTATGATTAAATAGGGCAAGTGTATCATTATAGGATGATTCACTTGTAAAACCTATAAGCTGACAAAAATAGTTATCACTACGTGAAGATGAAGGGTCAAAAATTTCTTCAAGTAGATT
>JAHLFQ010000081.1 GCA_018883705.1 Candidatus Cellulosilyticum pullistercoris | reverse complement strand
ATTGAAGCTGTATTAAAATACTTAAACATAGATAGAGCCGATAGCTTTGCTTTTGGTGACGGATTAAATGATATGGAAATGATACAGTTTGTAGCTTATGGCATTGCAATGGGAAATGCTTGTGATGCACTCAAGGAAGTGGCAGTAGATATTACTAAAGCTATAGATGAAGATGGACTTTATGAAGGCTTTAAAAAATATCATTTAATATAAAATAAGGAAAGAAGCAGATATCAGCTTAGAAAAGATGAGATAACATTACTAAGAGGAGGGGAAAGCTCTTGGTCTTTTCAACACTTGTACTAAATGATGAAACACCTATTTATGAACAAATTGAGCAGCATCTAGAAAAAGCGATTAAAGTAGGTGCACTTATTAAAGATAGTAAATTGCCTTCTACAAGAGAAGTAAGCACCGTATTAGGAGTAAGTCGTAATACGGTGCTTACTGCCTATGAGAATCTAGAAAGTAGAGGCATCATATATAGTATTAAAGGTAAAGGTTCCTTTGTTAAGCTAGAAGCGAAAAACAAGGATGAAGTGGTTCTTCTCAATTGGAAAGAGCGGATGAGTGATTATGGAAAAACCTGTGAGACCATGGATATTATAAAAACAGAATATCGCTATGAAAAAGGAATGATTTCTTTTAAAAGTATTGCACCAGAAGGTAGCTTATTTGACGTAGAAGAATTTAAGCGTGCCTTTCTTGAAATTATGGCACTAGAAGGAGAAAAGCTTTTAAATTATGGTTATGCCAAAGGCTATAGAAGTTTAATTGACTATCTCATGCAGTATATGGCTGGAAAAGGTGTGGATATTAAAGGAAAAGATATCTTAATTACAAATGGTTTTACGGAAGGGTTAGATATTTTACTTTCAACATATACAAGGCCTGGAGATGTTATTTTATGTGAAGAACCAACCCATCATACGACCATTAAAATGATGAGAGCTTATGGGATAAAAATAGTAGGGATTCCAATAGATAAGCAAGGGGTGAAGCTTAAGGAATTAGAAGCTGCTATAAAAACATATGCACCTAAGTGGGTGTATCTAACGCCTTCTTATCAAAATCCAACAGGCATTGTCATGAGTGGGGAGCGAAGAAGGGCTGTTTATAACTTGCTATGTCAGTACGAAGTGCCTTGTATGGAGGATGGCTTTAATGAAGAATTACTATACTCAGGGTCACATGTTATGCCACTGATTGCTCTTGAAGGTAGTAGCAATCATATCATTTACTTAGGGAGCCTTTCAAAGATACTGTTTCCTGGACTGCGTTTAGGATGGATTATGGCGGATAAAGCTTGTATTGATACGTTAGAGAGTGTAAAAAGAGCCAAAAATATTCATACCTCTTTTTTAGATCAAGCAGTTTTTATGCAATATATGAAAAGCGGTGCTTTTGAAAGATATGTTAAAAAGGTGAAAAAGTATTATAGAGATAAATATCTTTTCGTTAAGGCGCATATAAAGAAGTATATTCCCTATCAAAAACTATGGGGGGAAGGAGGATTACACATTTATATTGACCTAGCAGAAGAAATAGACACAAGAGAGTTACTTAGACGATGCTATGCAAGAGGGGTACTATTTATGCCGGGAGATATTTTTAGAACAGATGGACAAAGAACCTCTGGTTTAAGATTAGGATTTGCAAGGTTACAAGACGAAGAGATTATAAAGGGCTTAAAAATATTAGGAGAAGAGATACAAACATTACTGAAGCAAACAAATCACTGTAAATAAAGGATAGACATTCTATCTTTTTATAAAACATGGTATAATACTCGTGTAAATTATGTGAAAAAATAATGTTTTTCACATAATCTAGTATATATAATAAAAGTCGATATATTTTATGGAAGAATGACTAAACATGAGGTGAGAAATGGCAAGGATAATGTTAGTAGATGATGCGGCATTCATGAGAATGATGTTAAAAGACATTTTGACTAAAGGAGGCCACGAAGTAGTTGGAGAAGCCGAGGATGGATTAAAAGCCATTGAAAGATACAAGGAAGTATTACCTGACTTAGTATTAATGGATATTACAATGCCAGAGTTAGATGGAATTAGTGCGGTTAAGCGCATTAAGGCGGTGGATCCAAATGCTAAAATCATTATGTGTTCTGCTATGGGCCAACAAGCCTTGGTCATTGAATCAATTCAAGCGGGAGCAAAAGATTTCATTGTAAAACCTTTCCAAGTAGATAGAATTCTTGATGCAGTGAGAAAATGTATAGGATAAATAGTATTGATATAAGAAATAATTAAGAGATAAGAGTTAATATTTTATCTAACTTTAATATAAAAAAAGGACTTTTGATAACCTATCAAAAGTCCTTTTTTTATACGGTTAAGCTAAGTCGTTAATGATGAGGCTTAAGCATCTTTTCCGAATACTTGCTCTTTAAGTTTAATCCCAGTAGGTGTAATCGCTACGCCACCTAAAGCTGTTTCACGAAGTTCTTCAGGTAAACTACGTCCTACTTTATACATAGCAGAAAGTGCATCATCAAAAGGAATCTTAGAAGTGACACCTGCCATAACAAGATCAGCTGTAGAAAGTGCACTAATAGCACCAGAAGCATTTCTTTTGGCACAAGGGATTTCTACAAGGCCAGCTACAGGATCACATACAAGACCAAGTACGTTTTTAAAGACAATAGCACTTGCATCTAAACTCATTTCTGGAGTACCGCCCATCATTTCAACAACAGCAGCCGCCGCCATAGCAGCAGCAGAACCACATTCAGCTTGACAACCCCCTTCAGCACCTGCAAAAGTGGCGTTCATACCAATAAGCATACCTACTGCGGAAGCAGCAAAAAGCGCCTGCATCATTTCTTCATCTGTTTTACCTAGTTCTTCACCTGCAGTTAAGATGGCAGCTGGAAGAATCCCACAAGAACCGGCTGTAGGACAAGCTACGATTTTTCCCATAGAGCCATTCACTTCAGAAGAAGATAAGGCCATAGCCATCGCCTTAATAAGCGTATTACCCATAAGGGATTTCCCTGTACTTAAATACTGTTCTAATTTATAGGCATCGCCACCAATAAGACCGCTTAAAGAGTAAACAGCTTTTTCTCTACCTAATGTAGCCCCTTCACGCATGACATCAAGTGTTGCTTTCATCCTAGCAAAGAGTGCCTCTCTTGAAAGACCTCTATCTTCCATTTCACGTGCAATAGCATATTCACTTAATGAAATATTATTTTCTTTACAGATAGTAATAAGTTCTGCGCCAGATCTAGCAAGTTTCATTGTTGTTTCCTCCTACAGGATTAATAGTAATCACTCGGTACACACCTTCAATTTGTTTAAT